>CALCCV010000102.1 GCA_937900305.1 uncultured Pseudobdellovibrionaceae bacterium
TTCCCTACACGACGCTCTTCCGATCTGTGCTGAAAAAACCAAAGGTATTGTTGAAGGATGGGTGAAGAATCTCGCGAAAGATGTCTATCCTGACGATACACAATTGCTCGAGGCAATTGATGCCGGCGTTTGCGAAATCGGAATTGCAAACACCTACTATTACGGGCGCTTACTAGAGAAAAAGCCAAATCTAAACGTCGGGCTTTTTTGGCCAAATCAAGCTAGTAAAGGTGTTCACGTCAACGTCTCTGGTGCCGGAATTGTCAAACACAGCAAAAATGAAAAACTGGCGCTGGCGTTTTTGGAATGGTTAACAACTCCAGGAGCCCAGGGAATGTTTGCCAATCTCAACTTCGAATATCCAGCCAACGCCAGCGTCCCTGCTGATAAAATTGTCACGAGCTGGGGAACTTTTAAACCCAACCTCATTAACGTTAGCAAAGCAGGTGAACTTCAAGAGAGCGCCATTCGCTTGATGGACCAAGTTGGCTACAAGTGACCTAAAGCTTCGGGGACTCGGGAGCCGCTCCTGGCTCTGGTCCCTTCTGCTTCTGAATCTCCTTCCGATTGTCAGCTGGCTAATGATGGACCGAGATCCTGTAAAAGCTTCGGTTCGTCAGCATTTTTGGGAGTGGCTGTTTTGGCCAGCCCTCCTGAATACGCTTGTTGTTCTTTTCGGAACATTATTTTTTGCAAACCTGCTTGGGTGGCTTCTAGCGTATTTCTCTTCTACGAGTTCTCCTCGGCAACAAAGGTGGATTCGCTCTTGGATCTACTTGCCGTTAGCATTGCCTGGTTATGTGATAGCAACCTCCTATCTAACGCTTTTTGCTTCGCACTCTTCCCTTGGTCTTAGTCTAGCGAGTTGGGGACTGGGTTTGGATTTTAAAGGACTTTGGTCTGTCATCTTTTGTCTAAGTTTGAGTTTATTTCCTTATGCATTTTTTGAATATCAAGAGGCGCTGGAAACACAATCGCGAAGAGCCTCCGAGGTCATTTCAGTTTTCCAAATTTCGCGTTGGCCGGCACTTCGTTGGATCTGGTGGAAGGGGTTGTGGCCCTGGATGTTGCAAGCGAGTTGGTACATAGGTCTTGAAGTTCTCGCTGACTTCGCGGTTTTTTCGTTATTGAACGTCGATTCTCTCGTAACAATTTTGTTCAAAGTTTGGTTTCAACTTTTTGATCGAAGCCTCGCGATCTCCTTTGCAACAGTTCTTTTTGTCAGCGTTTCGCTGGTCTTTTTGACCGTGGAATGGTCGCGATGGCGCAGAGTTTTTTCTGCACTCGGCTACGCGGTTGCGAGGCCGGCGGTCAGCTCGCCTCGATTTCAAGTTCTGACCATGGCGTTTTCAGTGATCCTATTGCTATTGATCGTGGTCATCCCCATCAGTGCTCTGCTCAATTCGCTGATGTCCTCGAATACCTTAGAAGCTCTGACGTGGACGACGCTTTGGAACGAGGCGGGGTTGCCATTAGTTGGGACTATGGTTCTCGGCGCCGGAACTGCGAGCGTGTTACTGATCGCCGGGGTAGTGACGGCGCAAATTCTTCGACAACAAAAAGTCCATTCGAGGCAATTATTTAAGGCCACGCTATCTCTGGGCTATAATTTATCGGGCGCAATCATCGCCATCTTAACGTATCCTTTGGCAGTGCATATTGGCCTGACTAACCACTGGATTCCGTTGACCTTGGCATTAATGTTTCGTTACTTCGGCGTTTCCTTTCGCGCCTTTGCCACGAGTCTGGAACGTTTGACCCAATCTCAGATGGAAGTTTTGGTGAGTTTCCGGGTTCCCATAGCCAAGCGGATTCGGTTGGTATTGTGGCCCTACTTTCGAGTTTCGGCAGGCGCAGTTTTTTTGCTCACGTTTTTCGATGTAATCAAAGAACTTCCGATTACTCTTATGTATCGGCCGATCGGAAGCTCTTTTCTCTCAACGAAAGTTTTCGAATACACGCAAGAGGGACAGTACGCGCAAGCCGCGCTACCAGCTTTGCTCATGGCGGGACTGGGTCTCGCAGTAATGACGGGGGTTTTGCGTGCTCAAAGTTGAAGGCCTGGAATTTTCGTTCGTGCGCGGAACTCCACTTTGGCAGGAGATAGAATTTTCGCTAGCTCCAGGCGAGGTCGCAACTTTGGTAGGCCCATCTGGAACTGGCAAAACAACTTTACTCCGCTGTCTGGCTGGATTGGAATCACCGCAGGCAGGACACGTGCATGTTTCGCCAGGTGCAGGAATCGGTTTTGTTTTTCAAGATCCGTCACTCTTTCCATTTCTATCCGTGCAGCAAAACATTGAACTCTCAATGCCTAACCGCCTCAGCAAATCCGAGCGAGCCATTCGCCTTCAGGAACTCCTATCTCTCTTGCATATCGAAACGTTAGCGCAAAGGCTGCCCAGCGAAATTTCTGGAGGCCAACAACAGCGCGTGGCTCTGGCGAGAGCGCTCGCCTATTCGCCGGAGATTTTATTGATGGATGAACCATTTTCGAATCTTGATGCATCCCTCCGCCAAGAATTATCGCGAGATCTTATGCGAATTTTTCATCGATTGAAAATTACTGCGCTAATTGTTACTCACGAACTTTCAGAAGCCTTTGCAATTTCTGATAAAATTGGTGTGATGATCGATGGACGACTTCGCCGCTTCGATACTGTTCTCGCCGTAATTGAAAAGCCGCAAAGCATGGATGTCGCAAACTATCTGAACCTCGGCCATTGGCTCCAAGTCAGGATGGAAATCGATCTGGCAGATGAGAAAAAAATATTTCGGACTCCAATTGGAGACCTCCAGATTCCTCAAGAATTTCCCTCGCCCAAAGGTTCCGGACAACTTCTGGTTCGCCCAGAAAACATTTCTTTTTGCCAGCGAGACGTTTTGAAGTACGAATCTAAAAAATGTTCGACAGAACCTTACCTAGAATACAAGTTTACAGCCACTCTCAAATCACAGGTTTACACCGGTGGAGGATGGCGTCTCAGCCTGCAAACCGGTGATTTTCACTGGCCACCCGTATTTTCACCGAATCGAGTTGCAACGCCAGCGGAACTTTGGACCGTTGTCTGGAGTCCTAGACAATTAGAATATTTTCCACGTACGTCCCATGCGTGACGTTCGCCAATTCAAGCGGTACGAGCGCGGTTCCAGTTCTTCGTACACTCATGTCAGTTAAAGAAATCTTCAAAAACACCCTCTCGCTCGGGCGAGCTTGCGCTTGAGAAACTTCTTTAAAATTATTGGCATAGGGGTTTGCAAGTTCTTCTCGAAATTTGCGGAGTGCCAGCGTACTTCGTTCGATATCTTCTGGTTTGTTACCCTCACGAATGACAGCTATGAGCTGTCGACTCTAGCAAGGTTTCGACAACTGATAAATCTCGGCCCTGCCGAAAGCAAATGGCATCGTGCAAAGGGTGTCGCGAGGAAGCGAGAAGCTGTCACTCCATCGGGCGTCATTTTATCTCATTGGATCGAACACCCACGTCGATTCTTCATCCTAAGAATCGATTCCGAAAACTAAGACAGATTTCGCTCAAATCAAAATTCACGGCTGTAGAGCTCGCAAAAGCGTGTCTCCATTCTTGCAATGGTTAGGCGCGGGCTGTGGGAGTTGTTTCCGGCAGTTTCAGAATTTACCGTAAAGGGGAAAAAAATGAACAAGAGTCTCTTAAAACTACTGGGTACCAGTTTGCTCAGCACGTGCATGCTCACCTCTGGGCAAGCATTTGCTGAGCCTACTTTATATCCAACTGATATCACCGTGCTGTCTTCTGTAAAGAATGACACAAACTCAAACCTTTTAGCGGATGCAGCTGACCCCAAAACAGTATGGGTTATGCCCCCGAACACGGCCAGTGCGGCAGTCTCCGGACTTCATTCAAAAACAGCAAATATGGGATTTTGTGCGGAAATGCGAGATCTAAAAGATTACTCCCGCGAGCTCTCGGCAGAGATCAAAGATTTAATGAAAAAAAGAATCGCAAAACAAGAAGAGCTCTCAGGTTTGCTAAAACGAGCAGACTCCCTTCGCGAAGAAGCAGAGAAGTTTGCAGCTGAACGAAACCTTTCAGAACTGGCAGAACTCGATGTCCGAATTTCTTCGGCAGAATCAAGGCTCTCTGATCTCTACACGGCATCAGACTCCTGTACTGAAAATTGTGATCTGATTTCTCAAGAGATTGAAACCGTCATCAAAGCTAAGTCTGAAATGATGATCATGCGAAACGAAATGGTTCGCGATAACACCCAAGACCAGAAGGATTATAATAAGAAGAAAAAAGTAGCGGACGCGGCCCTCAAGGCTTATCAAAATCAAAAGAACGTTTATATGGAGCTGGTGCAAGAGCTCACCGTGGTGCAAACGACGTTTCGTGACACGTTCCAGAGTTTTGGAAAAATGGAAGGTGCCAGAGCCGGTATCATTTATAAAAGCAACTGGGATGAAAACGTTCAGAAGCTTCGAAGTGAAAATCCTGGCTTTAACTTTTCTAAAACCGCCACGAAAAATGCGCAGTTAATGACCGAACTTGCTGGCGTCGGTGACATTGACCCTCAAGGAGCGGTCAAATCGATTGCAGTTGGCGGCGAGATGAAAAATGGCGCTGTTTTGTATCCAGCGTATCCCGAAAGCTTATCTTCGAACGTTGTTCTTTCTTTGATCGGCGCGTGTCCGATGGAGCATCCTGAATATTTTGACCTGACTGAGAGTGAAGTAACAGACATGCAGTATGGCGTGATCATTACTTATGAATACGACACTGTTTTTACTGCCAGTGCCACTGCGACTTACAACATGTACAAAATGTATCAGAAGATCGTGACCGGCGGATCAAGCGGCGGATTTTTTAGTTCACGATCTTGGACTAACACAGAGGAGAAAAACTTCTTTGAAGATTCGTTCATCGTTTCGTGGAACGATCCGGAGAACACCATTCCACAAGAAGAAAAAGACATTCGAGAGCAGGAAATGCGACGTGCGGTTTTGTTTAGACTTGCCAACCTTGCGATCCCACTGACTCCGAACCGTGCTGAGATCGTGCAAGCAGCACAACCTGGAGCTCACGGTGCGGTTGTCATTAGTGACTCTTTGATGAAAGTGTGTCCGACGAGCATCTACTGTGTTGGAGCCGCTGCCGTATTCAATGTTCTAGATGCAATTTTTGGATCTAGCTCAACGTCTGCAAGCTACACCAGCATCACCGACACTCAGATCACTGAAGATTATAGAAACACTCAAAAAATCACTAAGTCATGGATTACAAGCTACTTGTAGTAGCTAGAACAGGAAAAAGAAAATGAAGGCGTTATTTTTGTTCTCTCTGATGTTCCCAATGGCTTCGATGGCATCTACAAAAACGGCTCGGACTCAGTACTGGATGACGAAAGCTCCAGAGTCTATCTTTCTGCGAATGGTTCCGGAAAGTCAGCATTTAACCGATGTTTGTCTTGAGTACAAAAGTTCGATTGGGTGGAATGACGGTTCGACACCGCTGGGGAAAGAAGAGATCGAATACCTGAGAATGGATCCCGAAAATCTACAAGAGGACAAATTTAGCGCCAAATTTATTTTTGATGAGGTGACGAGAGGCCCTTCTGTGGCGGAGGCAGTTCGCCAAGCCAATCTGGAACTTGAATCAGGTCACGGGTTGTTTCCGAACTACAATCAAAAGCTCGCGGAGCTTCAGATGGATTACTTGGCAAGTTCTGCCATCGATTTTAAGCTCGAGAGCCGTTCTTTGGCTGGCGCAAGTAAGAAACTCGGTTTGTCTCTGCATCCAGTCCAAGTTTTGCGTAGCGGTTCAAAAGTTTATATTAAAGTGACGGGTAGAGATGCAGCTTGTGACGTATTGAACAGCAAAGCTCACGTCTCATACGAGACACGAGCGCTTGCGAAAATCGGTTTAGAAGAGCAGCTCAAGATAAAAAGCTTCTATGCAGATTTTCAGGAGCTAGTGAAAGAAGCATTTGCAATGAAGAGAACCGGTCGAGGGAGAGCCGCGCTGGTCGGATTCAAAGCTTATGACTTATTAAAGAAACATAATGTCTTTGACGACCAAGCTGAATCCTTTACCGAAGGACTCGTGAATGATTTCTTTGACAATGAAATGAATCGCACGGCCCTTTGGAAAATGGATAGCAATGGCAACTATTTTTTCGAGATTCCGGGTGCAAAAGAAGTAAATCCTCGAATCATTTTGGAGATGTAAGATGAAATACATTGGACCTGTCATAATTGCCGTTCTCGTCGCTCTCTCTTCACTTTACCTAAGGACTAGGGAGGAGTTCCCTGAGCGGCCTGTTGAAGCATCAGAGAGCTCTTCTCTTTCTGTTGCCAAAGCATTGGGATTCGGAGTGGATGATGCTCACAAACCGATTGTAGCTGAACCTAAGGTCGAGGGCCTCGCCAATTCTTTGAAAGACTGGGAGGTGAGCTTTAGTTCACTTAGTCGTTCGGAACTTGAGGCGCAATTGGTTCAGTCCAAGCAAATCGTTACTGAAGGGAACTTAATCGCGAGATCCAATGAAGGTTCCCTTTCAGATCGAGAGCGAGATTTGCTGAAAATTGAAATTCGCAAGCAAGGCGTACTGAGTGCAATGCTGGTCAAACTTAGAATCGCTCGGCTCCATGAGAAATATTTATGAAAATGCCAACGGCTTTTATTTGGTGTCTGGTGGCCTTAACTGGCTGCAGGGCACCTGTGATTCAAGGGAAGTCTATCTTTCTCAGTTCAAGTGAGAAGACAGACATTGGGACAGTCTGCTCGGAGCTTGCAGGAATTGGAAACATTAAAGAGTTGCGTGAACAGTTTCACCGCGATGTTTTGACTTTAAAAGAACTTGCAGCAGATGGTTCAGAACGTGCATTGCAAATGATTCCGACAACAGCAGAGCGAGTCCGAATAACCGGTGAGAATATCAAGGCCCTTGTGGATCCTAAATTCACGAGCATTGATCGACCTCAGAGGTTGGCTTGGGATCTGTCATTTCCAGAAATGGGCTTCGGCGCGGGGGCTGAAAAGTACTGGACCATTTCACATGTAGTCATTGAAAAGATTTTCACTTGGAAGGGCGAAGATCCGGAGCTCGCCGAGTTTTTGAAATTAGATATTACAAGAAATGGAGTTGACGCGATTTTCGAAAGGCCGGCTTCACCTTTAGAAGTGTGTCAGCTTCAAGAATCGATTCTGTTTTTAGTGAAAGTGGAGCTGGATCACGCAGGCAGAAAGAGAAATTTCTACTTCAAACTCTTAGCGAAAAATGAGGTGTTGGATGATTAGGTTTTTATTGGGATTGGCGGCTATTTTTGCTATCACCGCATGCACTGGCGGTGGTGGTGGATCGCGCGGGCCAGATAGGCCGGCCGGGGATCACGAAAATGAAGAGACAGGCGCTACAGCGGGACCTTGTGGCGCTGATCTCAATATAAACACGCCTAGCGAACTAGCGAGGAGGACCCTAAGCCTCAGAAGAACGTGTGGGTTGAGTGTTGAGGAAATGATCGCGTTGTTGCCGCCCTGATTTTACGGGCATAGATAAGATGTGTTTTTTTATGGAAACAGGAAAAAACCAATCCTCTAACCTTATCTCCTGAGTAACTTTTTCTTTTTCCGCTACAGGTAGATGCAGGTTAAAGCTGTCGATGCTGCCGAGTGTGGTTAGGGCAGGAGTTCGCCAGTTATTAAATCAATCGCGACCAGTCCACAGCGAGGGACCCCGGCGGCGGTGGTGAATTCTCCAACGATGAGAGCTCGCTGATTGTCGATAAAGAGCTTTTGAAAATTGGTCGTACTGACCGTGGCTAGTCCTGAAAACGAGTATGTCGTTTGCGTCGCACCAGTGTCTTCACTGAGTTTTATCAGGCCGATGCTACTCCGTGATTCAAAAGCGGTGAAGGCCCCCGTTAAAAATGCGTTTCCGTCAGATACAAAGAGCGCGTCTGTTCTTTGCGTGAAGCCAGTCACTAATCCCGCACCAAAACTGGTGGTGAGTTGACCCGTGCTTGAATTCAGCTTGGCCATTTTGAAAGCCGAACTTCCCGCAAATGTGGCGAAACTTCCAGTGACAAAAACACTGCTGCCGCTGACGTGGACTGCCGTGGTTGTGGCGTTAAAGCCGGTGCCGACGGCAAAGGTCGCATCATTCAATCCGGTGGTGAGATTCACTTTAGCGATTCGATTTCTCGACAGGGCGTCATAAGTTGAAAAGGCTCCGGCGGCAAAAATCGAGGTGCCAGAAATGGCAAGGTTGTTGACGGCTCCATTGAAGCCCGGGTTGACATCGAAGGCTCCAACGCTCGCGCCGGTGGTCCCGTTGAATTTGCCGAGGCGCCCGGCGGTGGCGCCGCCGATGCTGGTGAAGGCTCCGCCGGCATAGACAAAGCCATCTTTGATGGCCAGCGCGTTGACGGTGTTGTTGATGGTCGGGGGCGCAAAGGCTGTTTGCAAGGCTCCAGTGAGATTGTCCAGTTTCGCAATGCGACTGACGGTGCTGACTTGGAATTTGGTAAATTTGCCGCCAACATAAAGTCCTTCGGTGGTGTACGCGAGGTCTCGAACTTCGTCATTAAAGCCAATGCCCACCGTGAAATCTTCATCCAGTTTCAAACTTGCCGATTTGAGTTTGACCACGCCTCGGCGATCAAATCCTCCGGCATATCGAAAGTCGCCGCCAATCAAAACTTTATCCGCAGTGGCTTCGCAAGTGTAACTGATTCCGGTGGGACCTTTTGCAGAGTCAAAGCCACTCACTGGTGCGCCATCTTGCAGAGAGAGCGCGAGTGCGCTTCCGGAGGGGGCGGCATTGTAGCTTGAAATGTTCCCAGCGACAAAGAGTGTTTCTGTATTCGCGCAAAGATCTTTAACGATCAAAGATCCCGAATCGACGTGTGTGGTAAATCCTAAGTCGATGGATGCATCCAATGCACTCAGCTTAGCCAAGCCAATGATGGCGGTGCTTCGGTAGGCATGAAAATCTCCGCCGACGTAAAGAGAATTACCGACTTTAACGATGGCGGTTGTTGTGCTGTCGAAACCGTCCAAAGGGTCAAATGAGGTGTTGAGTGCCGCCGTCGTGGCATCAATTTTTGCGATGCCAAAACGAGTTGCGCTTTTGTAAGTTGTAAAATCGCCGACGCAATAGACGGAAGTGGCATCCACGGCGATTTTATAGACCTCGGCATTGAAGCCAGTGCTGGCGTTGAAAGTCGTGTCAATGGCGGCAGTGGTGGCGTTCAGTTTGACAATTCGTCTGCGCGCGATTGATTGGTAGGTCGTGAAATCACCGCCCGCATAAATGCTGCCATTGGCATAAGCCAAAGTTAACACCGAGCCGGATCCAAATCCAACTCCCGGATTGAATGTTGTATCTAATGCGCCGGTCTCAAGATCCAATTTGGCCACACCGGCCCGGGCCACATTGTTGTAAGTGTCAAAACCACCGGCGACGATGACCTGATTGTCGACCAAAGCCATGGCCGAGATTTCGCGATCAAAGCCCACCCCAGGATCAAATGCCAAATCCAAACTTCCGTCGGCATTCAACTTCGCGATGCTGTTTCTTGAGACGCCGCCGTAGGTGGTAAAATCTCCACCAACGAGAATTTGACCGTTGGGCAGGCGAAGCATCGAATACACGTCACCCTGAAATCCGGACTGAGTTTGAAATTGAAGATTCATTTCGCCAGAAAGGTTTGAAAGTTCCACGGCACCTTGCGCTCGTTGCGGAAAGATTCGTTTAAATTTTCCACCGAGAAACAGTTGGTCGTCACTGCCTCGAGCCATAGCCTGAACACCTAAGTCTGCAAAAACAAATTCGTGACTGATCGTGAAGCTGGCCGTCTGACTGAGGGAATCACTTACCTGTACGATGGTGGTATCTGCGGTGTCGCTCGCTTGATACTCTCCGGTGTCAGCGTTCACGGTTCCCGAACCTTGCAAGACGCTAAATTTGAGCGGCGGAACTCCGTTGATGGCGGCTAGGTGGAGAGGGTCTGAGCTTCGCGACGTCATGATAAATTGAGTGCGGCCGACCACCGAGAGGGGCCGATAGGATTCGACAGAGATCGACCCTTTCAAACCTTGGGCATCAGTGATTTCAACCACCGTGGTCTCGGGTTCATTGGATAAAACAATTTCGTGGCTTGTTTGATCGATCGTGGCTTGTCCCGAAATGAGGCGGTATTCAAAAGGGGCCAAGCCCCCACTCACCGAAAGCGCGATTCTTTCTCCAACGTACGCTTTGGAGGCAGAGGCGGAGACACTCAGAGAATCAAAGTAGAGTTTGCCTGAAACGGATTTTGGCGTGCAACCCGTTAGAAGGGAGTGGACGGCAAAAACGAGAGGGATCCAAAGAGATTTCACATTTACTTTTCGGTTTTACCTCTCGTGGACTTTAGGCGGGCCGAAGAAGAAATCAATTTGCCGGAGGCTCATTCCGATTTGAAACGATGACCGTTCGAGTGGCACTCCACCCACCCAATTGATTTTCTCGTTCACCGCGAACGCGCCAAAAGAAGACACCTTCGGATTTTGGGGGAAGTCGGATGCGCAGCAAACGAGATTTTAAATTTTTTTGATAGATGACTTTTGCAAAATCAGAATCTTTGGACAATTCAAAAGTGTAACTTTTGGCCTGAGGCGTGCGTTGCCACGAAAATGGAATTGAAATCGGCGTGGAGGCAAATAACACGACCCGAAGTCCTTCTGCGGGCGTCGTTAAAATCGGGATGCCCAATTTCAGCCGTCTTTCGAGTTGAAGGGTCTGGGGCGGGGAGGCTTTGGAGTGCGCTGGTCGTTCGCCGTCTTGAATCCATTTTCCTTTTTGAACCCACTTGGTAGATACGACATTCACACCGGCGGGCAACAGAACTTCGCAAGGTTGCGAGTCGCAGAAAAAAACTTTCAGTCCGCTTTCAGATGTTGTCGCATCAATTTGCAATCTGGAGCTCTGTTGCCAGAGTTTAATTTCCAATGCGAGAGGGACGTCGGCTCGTAAGCGATCTTTGTCTTCGACGTCGAGATCGCTAGGAATGACGGCGGTCCATTCTGGCGGCGGATGAAGAGCTTCGAAAAATCCAATTTTTTTTGAGACGAAGATTTCGCCGAGGTCTGTGAGGCCGCGAACTTGCCAGTAGTGGGGGCCTGGTTCCGAAATTTTTAATTCCAGATTTTGTGTGTCCGATTTCGATGAGTTCGCGGAGGCATCCTCGTCGGTCTCGATCACCTTGGCGCTTTCCATATTTGGATTTTGGCTTATCAAGACGCTGTTTTTTGTGATTTTTGTAAATTCATTCCAGCGGAATCGAATGGTTTTGTCGACGGCGATCGATTTGGCATTGGTGTTGAGCTGGATGTCTTCAGTCACCTCTGGGCCTGTTCGCGCTTCTCGAGGAATTCCGTAATAGAAAGCATAAACGGGACTCCACATGTCGCTAAAAGGATTGGGCTCTAGGTATTTCAAACGCCAGTAGTACTTGCCCGGTCGATCCAGGGGAATGGTGGCCAACGTAGCGCCCGAAATGATTTGTTGGATGGCTGGTTGGGAAAAACTGGGATCGTCACTCACTTCTACCAAAAACCGTTCCCGCACCAAATCCTCACCGGATCGAATGGCTTGCCACGAGAGCGAAACCGCATTTTCAATTGAGTTCCCCTTGGGGACTTCGCTTTCATTGAGGGGAGACAGCGGCTGAGGCGGTGCTTTCTGAAGGAGATTGAATTGAAAGGTGTGACTGTATTTGGCGTCCTCGGATTGCAGTCGCCAAAAGTACTTTTGATCGGGAAGAAAGTATTTCAGGGGGAGATCGATGGCGCTCTGTAAATTTGCGATCTCAAAGGACGCGGTATTTTCAAAAAAATCTGGATCCGTGGAAATTTCAAGGCGACGTCCGGGAGAGCCGTCCTGGTTTTCTTGCCACAAAAATCCAATCCCTTTTAATTTTGAGGTCCATTCGATGTACGCCCCAAACTCGGGTTGCAAAAGTTTGATGGACCCAGTCTGATTTTCTATCCGGGTGGGTCTCAAAAGTTGCAACTCTTGCGAGATCTGCCCCCTTTTGACAGTCGCTTTGCCTTTGGCGAGGAGCATTTGGATGTCCCCCGCGGTGGAGTTCAATTCGACCATGGACTCAGATTCAAATTTAATTTCGATATTTTCAGCTCCGTCACCACTGGCAATGTACAATCTTTGGTCCTTGACCCCCTGAGCCTGGATTTTACCAAAGGCCAACGACAGATAGAGGTCTTTGGCTTGGGAGGACAGGCGAGTGAGTGTGTTTGCAGCAAATTGCAGTTCCGCTTTTTGGTTGAGAAACTTCACCGAGGCCCCCGAGTTGGCGCCCACATAAAGGCTGTCCCCCTCAAACACCGGACCTTTGGTTTGAATGGGCAACCAGGCAAAACGACTGTTGAGTCGGCGGCGGACATCGCTGGTGGACGACGCCATTTCACCAATACTTGGACCTCGATCGCCAGTCTCCGAAAAAAGAAAGTCGTAAATACCGTCAGCTTTCAGAAAGCCCCATAGGGACAGCCCGAAAAACAACAAACCGATGGTCAATAAGGTGAAATCGGATTTTTTTAATTTCATCTTTTCAATGACCCTCACGCAAATATGAATTTAGAATAAAGCCATATGTCAGGGATGTGAAGAGATGAAGTCTTTAAAATCAAAATTCATAGTTTTGACGGTGGTCCTGATCGCGTTGACGTTGGGACTGTTTTCAAGTCTAGCATATTTCGAAACTCAAGATGACAAACGCTCTTATGTTATTGATTCTGTCAAACTCAATGTCGATGCCATCGCGGATCGAATCACCTTAAACTTTGATCGAGATCTCAGCCAAATTCGTCTGATTCTTCGGGATCTGAATCAAAAGACCCTGAGCCTAGGTCCATTGGGACAGAGTCTGCTCGAAAATGATCAACGACTGCATTGGATGGCGATTTTTGAATCTCGAGATGGCGGACAGTCTTTTGAGTTGAAAACTCTGCAAGAGCGGATCAAGCGCTATTCCGAATTTCAGAAAAATTCATTGGGCTTGCAAACCGGCCTGCTGAAAAAATCAATTCACCAATCGCCGGCGATCTTTTTGGATCCCACATCGAAAGTTTATTGGATGGCTATCTCTGTTGTAGATCAACGAGAGCAAATGCTCGCGGTCTTGACGGAAATCAAACGTGAAAAAATGGGTGATGAATTTTTAGTTCCTGCTCAGGCTTTGCACTATCTGTTAGATACGGAGAGCCGTGTGATTTTAGGTCCTGAAGGTGGCAGCGGTTTGAATCCGCAACTAGTGACTTCAACTGTCGAAGATCTCAAAAAAAATGCAGGTTGGAAGGACAGTCAGACCTTTGAAGTGCACATGGGGGATCGAGATTGGCTGGGCACCAGGACACCTGTGGTGCTCGGGGGATTTAGCATCTTTAGCCTCGTGCCGAAGTCTTACATCGAAGACACCTCCGGTTATCTTTCGTTGAAAACAGTCTTGCTTGCGCTCGCGCTGTTTGGTCTCTCGCTGCTCATTGTAGTGGTCGGAACCGCACAGATCACGAAACGTCTAGAGGCTCTGACGTCAGCGATGCACAATGTGGCCAAGGGTGAATTCGGTCTACAGGTGCAGGTGGCCGGGGCCGATGAAGTGGGAACTCTCGCCCAGGGGTTTAACCGAATGTCAGAAGAGATCCAAGGGCACATTCTCCAAAAGGCAGAAGCGGCTCGTATGGAAACAGAGTTAAAAACTGCAAAAACTGTGCAGGCCACGCTATTCCCGAAGGGTCGATTTGAAGATTCTGCCATTCAAATTTGTGGGTATTACGAAAGCGCCAGTGAGTGCTCAGGGGATTGGTGGAGTTACAGTCAGGTCGATGGCAAATATTTTTTATGGATTGGAGATGCCACTGGGCATGGTGTTTCAGCGGCCCTCGTGACGGCCGCGGTGATGTCCGCATCAGTTACAACGGGTGAGTTTGGCAATTTAGATGCACAAAAGATCATGGAAATTGTCAACAAAGCGGTCTGTGGAACATCGCATGGGTTTATAATGATGACCCTCTTTTTGGGAATTTACGATCCCAAAAGGCGCAAGCTTTCTTATGTGAATGCCAGTCACGAACAGCCATTTTTGATTTCACCAAGTGTGGTGACGAAACCAATTAAAAGAAAAGACTTCGACATTTTGCTTGGTCCGGCCAGCCCACGACTGGGGCAAGGGACGGATTCAGAGTACACGGTCTCGGAATTGGATTTGAAACCAGGAGACATTCTTTACTTTTACACAGATGGAGTCTCTGAACTAAAAAATTCAGAAGGAGAAGATCTTGGTGAGCGGAGGATGATGGCGGCGCTGGCCGAAAGTTACAACAATACGGAAGGTTTGGATGCCCAAACTGGAAATTTTTTGAATTCGATTTTGAACCACCGTTTGGATGAATCCTTGAACGACGATCTCACCTTTTTCTTTTGCCAGTTTAAATAATGAAAACAATTTTTTACGCCTTCTTTCTCTATCAAATGATTTCGATGGGCGCGACCAGAGCTGACGTGGCTACCGACTCGCCTGCGGCCGAACCTTCGCTTGCGCCTCTTCCAGACGCTGCGCCTGAACCTACACCAGCATCGGT
The DNA here is from genome assembly GCA_937900305.1 of uncultured Pseudobdellovibrionaceae bacterium. Lineage (GTDB taxonomy): Bacteria > Bdellovibrionota > Bdellovibrionia > Bdellovibrionales > Bdellovibrionaceae > CALCCV01. The sequence goes on from CALCCV010000102.1 coordinate 14,622, forward strand.
TCCAGCTCCGTCCCCTGATTCCACAGTCGAGGTGGAGTGGTTTCGTCCTTATCTTGTTTCGCAGGAAAAAGAGGGTGTGTTGAATGTGGCGATCACCGCCAAACTTATGAATGCGACTCAAGTGGACATCCAAGAGTCGACTTTGATTTTGGATGTGGGAAAAAAAAGTATCCTCAAGATGGCGCGAGACGAAATTGTGCAAACGTCTCTTCCCATTCAGGTGGATAACGACGGAATGGTGAAGATTTCGATCAAATCCCCCCCCGGGGTGTTGAGTTTGCCACTCGTTTTGCGGGCAACGGATGGGGCCGAAGCTCATTTCCTTTTGCAAATTCCACTCAGAAATTCGGATGTGACGAATTTATCGCAAGTGGCTTTTTCGCGCTCGAGCTCCTTTGAAAAAAGGCAATCACTGTGGTTAGGAGTCGGGGCCAATTTTGTTTTCTACAAGCAATCGAATGACGACATTGGCGTTGATGCCAATTTTCAATCGATGAAATTTCCTTCGCCGCTATTGGCCTATCGCTATCGATTTACGCCTGCGTTCAATCTTTGGCTGTCGATGAAAAACTCACCGGGCACTGTGACCAGCGGAGATTTTCAAATTTCTCCAGGAGATTACAATTGGCTCACGACCTCTATGGAATTGCAGGGCCGGATTCACGCGCTTGGCTTCAAAGCGTTTAAGTCCGTCGGGCCAACCTCTCTGCTCCTCGGTTTGCAAAAGCATCAAATTCCGGTGTTGATCCGCACCGAACTGAACTCCGCCAAAATCGAATCCGCTGAATCTCTGTGGATGTCATTCGGTTTGACCCATGAAGAAGAACTCGCGCCAAGTTGGCAAATCGAAATGGCCCTTCGGACACAGAAGCTGGTCTCCACCACCGGGTCCAGTCGGATCTCCAGTGGGTCCACTCTTGAGGCTTCACTTGGGCTCTTGAAGAGCTTCTCTCCTGCTTGGAAGCTGGGGCTTTACACTTACAATCACATCCTCAATTTAGAGGCGGAAACCCTCGATCAATTGAGCGGACAAACCTTTAAAGGCCAGCAAAGCTTGCAGTACTGGAATACGGAAATCCGCCTTGGCTTTCAATTTGACTGAGGGGGCGGGCCTTCGGTCGCCATTCACCGATATCGCGAAGGCTTTTTCAATGCGGGCAATGAGGACACTCTGTGCATCCTTCTCCTGCTCAGCAAGATATGCTTCGTATTGCGAGCGAGGTTTGTTCCAACCAAGAGCACTGAACGCTTCGACAATATCGTCAAGATCTTCAAATACTAATGGATGTATAGATATGGCCCTCATTATGAATGATCTTAACTGCATATCAAAATGAGGGCAAAGCAGAAGAGCTCCACAAGTTCAGACCTCGCCCCTCAAAACTACTAAACCCCTTTAAGAAAGGAAACACCAGTGCGTTTATCCAATGCCTTCGATCGTCTTCAGGACGAAAACCAGTATCTAAAATCATTCTCATTGCCTTAGGTCTCACGGACTCTAGCAAATCCGTATGGGCTTCTGCTCACGAAAATCAGCCCGATCAAAGCTCAAGAAAACAACATAGCTGAAAGGATTTTATGAAAACTGAAAAGCTCACTTTAAGCCGAGACCATTTGGGAATGAGTGCTGAGAAATCTGCCGAGATGGGATCGGGTGATCCTGATTCAGGTGGTTCAAATTTTGATTTCGATGAATATGAGAAGAAAAAGGGCTGGGATGTCTGACCAACTAGTAAGGCTGTTCTGCCTTATCGAGAGTTCGCATGCCTTCAAAAATGGACCACCTGGCGGCGACGGCCGCGTAATTGCAACGTAATTGCAAGACTTTCAGACATGATTTGCCGGATCGGCAATCGCGGTTAGCTGTTTAAGTTTTTGACAGTCGATCAACAACGTATCGCCCGCCTGAGCAAAATTGAGGAAACAAATGAGCACTGCCGACACCAGACCCTGCTTACCCTTCAAGAAGAAGATTGTATTGCTACTCATCCTGAGCACCAGCCTAGTGAATTCGACGTTCGCCGACGAACTCCGTTGTGAAAACGTCGTTGCCGAGGGCAATGATCCCTTTCCTCAAACTCAGACCTATCCGGAGGCCTTTGAAACGATCGGGAGGATTCGAAGTTGGACATCATCACTGATTCATCCGCCCGAAAATGTTACTGACGAACCGGTAAGGGGGGTAGAAGATGTTACGTATGCTCCTTTGCTCAATGTGCTAATGTTATTTGAGTTGCAAAAGGAGTCGGCTGAAGACCGACCAGCATTGATTGCTCATGAATGGGGACATGCATTGTTTCAATTCAATGTGAAATTTCCAGACGCAATGGGATCTCCAGTGACTCCCGAAGCTGTCGAAAAGAATCTGCACATGTGGCGACAGGCTGCACTGGCTTGGAGTAAAGACGATCGCGAACGCAACAAGGAATGCTATTACCCATTGGTCGTCAAAGCTGCGGAAATGCAAGAGCAGCTCCAGCAGAACTTTGCTGTTTTCAAATGGCATAAAGAACTTGAGGGACTGACTGAGTTCTTTGCCGATGTAGTCTCCGTTCTGGAAATTGGGAGGGGGAACGCCATGGCGAGCACAAACCGCGACTTCACTATCGAGCATACAGATTGGAGCTACCTAACAACGGTAGGAGATTCGCATCATTTTTATGATCGAGCTCGCCATTATCTTTGGCACAAGTATTTATCTAAGCTTGCTCCCATCAACCGCGGGGTTGCCCTGAAGGCCGTTTTAAATGCAGTGACATCAGAAGTCGCACGACTGGCGGAGATTAGTTTTAAAGAAGATGTGCTCACTTCCAACGAAAAGTTGATGGAAGCTCTCGATAGAGAATTCAAAGGCTTGTTTTAACAGCAGCGGGTGACCGAGCAACTTGCACTCGGTAGTGATCTTTGTTGGGCATTGGCAACGTCCAGACAAACAACGATTGCTTCCTTTTTGAAACCCATGCAGAAGTAGGAATTTTTGGATTTGCATCAGCTGGATAGATTTTAAGATTCAAGTTTGTCAGAGTAGGCATTCCAATCTCAACCCACTCTTTGATCCGTGCTATGACCTTCTTCATCCAATCGAATGTAAAGGTCTCTAATTTTCTAGTGTTGATGTGTTGATGTGTTGATTGTTTGGCCCACACCGCGTCCATCGAGCAGGGCTTGTTCCCACTTTTCCACTAAGTAACCCCAAGAACATCCATCTTGTGAAGAGCTTCTCTCCTGCTTGGAAGCTGGGGCTTTACACTTACAATCACATCCTCAATTTAGAGGCGGAAACCCTCGGTCAATTGAGCGGACAAAACTTTAAAGGCCGGCAAAGCTTGCAGTACTGAATACGGAAATCCGCCTTGGCTTTCAATTTGATTGAGGGGGGCGGACCTTCCGTCGCCAAAAAAATCCCGCGACTGCGATTTCGACGTCGACTCCGATGCCGACTCCGACGTCGGAGTTGCAGCGTTCGGACCGCGATTCGCCAATATCGCTCGAAATTGACTCAATTTGAAACTGATCTCGTTTTAAGGCTTCGCCAAATCTAGGTGAAAGGGGAGGTCTAAATCAAAGACAATGAATCATTCGAACAGTCAGAGGAGGGGTCGTGACTTCAGGGATCATTGCATTTGTTTTGACATTGAGTTTTTTGACGGCTGGCTTTCAGGCGAAGGCCCAACTCGGCGAACCGGCAACACCTGGTATGGACGAAGAATATATGGATCACCATGGCGATCAAGATGGAGATGGGATCGCCGACGGCGTTGACTCTTCACCTCTTGGAAGTGAGTCGGGTAAAGCCTTGTCGGATCGATTTAGAACAGAAGTGCTCAATGCCCCTTCGGCTTTGACTCCGGGCAAAACCCTCTTGGATGATTTGCGCGCAGTGGCCGTTGCCCTTGGCAATTTGGGCGCTGCGAGTGCAAAAACGAAAGCCGAAATCGCAAACTTGATCGCTGAATATCGACGAGAGGATCCGAATTTTTACCAAGCTGCCGAGACTCTCTTGGGAATGTCTAAGGTGGACCAAGCGCTGGGCCTCGCTGGTTTCGCCGACCAAGCGATCGACAGTTTATTGCGCACACTGGATGAAACGGCAAGGTATGGAAATCTCAATTATCGCGATTTGAGTCAAAAATTTCAAGCCGTCAACAGAACTTTAAATAGTCTCAACAGCCGATCACTGTCTCTCAACAGCCATATCAACTCCTTCAAAGAGACCATCATCGACCATCACCTCAATTACACCTCTGTGGATCCTTCCTATTTGAACCCCAAAAGAAATTTATTTCTCGACCTGCTCAAAGATCTGATGTTTGGCAAGGAAGCCTTCGCTCTGACCTTGAGCCAGCTCATTGCATATCTCGGACCGATGGGTGCGCAGTTCATTAGACAAATGAATGCGCAAGCAGTGAGTGCTCTCAAAGGGGGAGAGCAACATTTTGAAATGTATCGCCTCAATTCTTGCCGAGGCCGAGTTCGAGGAAAAGAACTGACCTCACTGCCAGTGGATGGTCACATCAATTGCCGCGCTGGAGAAACAATCACAGTTTATGGCACAGCCACGGGAATGTGCACAAACTTCACGGATCGCGATCCCGTGCCATTTCCACTTTACGTAGGAATCGCTCATTGCACCAAGCCAGGAGTGTCAGTTTCGGAGTTGGCTATCCCACTGCCTGAACAGCGCAATGATCCCGGATTTTACGAGTATGGAACGGCTGGCTTGTTTTACACCAACGACAAAACTGCTTTTTGTCATTTGCCCACGATTGAGACATTTAAGAAAGCAGGGGGCCGCATACAGAATGTATTGCAGGTTCAAAAGTCTCCCAGAGGTCTGCGAAACGATGGCACGTGTTTCAACCCCGTCCAAGTCGGAAGCGGTCTTTTTCGACTTGGGGACGCTATCTATTACTCGAATGGCGTCAATGGCTATTGCCATATTCCAAGTCCCGCGTTTTTCAAAGCTCGGGGATTCCAGGCTTCGCAAGTGAACTGGGTGAAAGGTTTTCCGATTGGACTTGCTAATCACGGGGACTGCAGATGACAGTGACTTCGCTCTGATTTGTTTCTTTTTCTCTCGTTGGATATTTTTTCAAGATGTCAATTGCGCCGCCAAGGCCCGCTGAAGAGCGGGCCTTGTTTCGTTCACCTCTGAATCTTTCTCAATTTGATCGATAGCTTTCCTATAGCCCACTCTGTCTTTAGCCAAAATTTGGCAGAGCTGTTCAAAAGTCCATCGTGCACCATGCCTATTTTATCGAGTCTCTTTTTCTAGGTAGAAAAAAAACACGAAAATCTCTGGATTTTTGCTCAGAGCTTAAATCTCTCAAATCTCTTCCCATTTCACATTCAAATCGCAAAACGATAGAAAATTTTTAAGCGAAAAATGACTTTTAAAAATCGCAGTACTCAACTGAGACAAGGCTTCAACCTTGCTTTAGGTGAAGGTGTCACTGAGAAGTTGAAATTCACAAGGAGTATCATTTTGAAAAAGAATAAATCGATCCGACTTTCTAGTCTCATCGGATTGGGCGTGGCAGCGCTGCTGGCATCAGCGTGCGCCCCTCAGGCCGTTGAATTTAAATTGGCAGATGCAGCAGCAACCATGGGCCAGAACCCTGTGCTGAACACCACCCAAGCCACAGCGCTCAGCGGAACTGGTGGCAAATTAAATGAACGACTGAACAAAGGTTTTGTCAGTAGCATTTTGGCGAGTCAGGGCCCAAGTGAATCAGAAGCCAAGATCAGTGCTACGGCGGCGACGGATGCAAAGCCTCCACGACCAACAAAGTCCCTGTCTCAAAGTGACAGCTACGCAAAAATTCGCGCGATGTATGACGCCAGGACTTCTCGAACGGTGACAGATCTCATCCAACTCGAAAAGAAAAGAAAGGCCCTGGGATCCAAAGCGACTCACCAGCAAATCTCCGCGCAAGCGGGGAGCTCCATGTACACTGCAACGGAGTTGCGACGTGCACAAACTGCGACGGCGTATCAATATGGCAGTACGGATGAATGGTATAAGATCGAAGTTCAAGTGGGTCGACCGCGCGTCTCCATTTTTTTGGACTTCTCGGATTTAGATGCGGATTTGGATCTGTATCTTTACAACTCTGTCGGTTCCCTCATTGAGTCCTCAACAGACACCGGCGATGGGGAATTCATCGATCGCGATTTGGGAGAGGGCACCTACTACGTCAAAATTCGTCGATACGGCACCGGCGCCTATTCAGCTCGCTACTCCATTTATTGGGATGCTGAACAAAGAAGTCCGTATTTGGATGACGACTCCTACGAACGAAACGATTCTAGGTTTTCGGCCTTTGATCTGACGGCGCATCCCGGTCGCTGGCTGAGCAATATTTTAGGCTCAGGCATCCAAGCCGATGACGACTATTACAAAGTCACGATCGGTGGAGTTGAACAGCAAAAATTGAGAATTTATTTAAATTTTGAAAATGACGATGGGGACATTGATCTTCGCCTCGAAAACTCAAGTGGCGTGGTCTTGTCGCGGTCCAACCAAAGCTCTCGTGATGACGAATACATCGAGTACACGGTCAATCCTGGCACCTACTACATTGTGGCCTACTATGGAAACAACGGGAATGAATACGACATGATGTACACGAAAGAGGTGGTCTACAATCCTCTGTTTGACCCCGCTGTCTTTGTTGCCTCCACCTACGCACGTTTAAATCCTGACTTAGGTCTCCACGGCGTTATCAGTGAATTGCAGCTGCGAGCCCACTGGTTAGCCAATGGCATTCGCGAAGGCCGCACGGCCTCCGACACCTTCAGTTCAAAAGTGTACTTGGCAAAATACGCTGATCTTCGAGCGGCATTCGGGCCAACGAATTACGACGCGGCCATCAAACACTATATGTCCTACGGTAAACGCGAAGGGCGCACGGCTCTCCCCAGCGGACCTGCAGTCAATCCACTCTTAGACAGCAAGGTTTTCAACTGGACCACTTACCTCGATCTCAATGCAGATCTGCGGGCCCATGGAGTCACCACCGAAGTAGCGGCAGTTCAACATTGGCTGGCGTACGGAGTGCGAGAAGGACGAAAGGCCCACGCCGGTTTTCACTCGGTCAGATATTTGGCGAACTATGCGGATCTAAGAGCTGCCTTCGGAGCAGCCGGTTTTCAAGCCGCCATTCAACATTTTGTGAAATACGGATCTGCTGAAGGAAGATCGGGTCTCTAATCTCAACCTCGTCTGCCTCAGTTCCAAAGGGAGTTCGAAATCATTCGAGCTCCCTTTTTTTATTCATTTCGTGCTTCGTACAAAGGTGTTTTATCTTTATGGCCTTCGCACTCTCCGCAGCCTCCGAGATGGGACTTCCCACTTTCACTTTAGAAGCAGGAACTCCGACGTCGGAGTCCTGATATCAAGCACTTAGGTGCCTAAATGTGCATTCCTATTGGTAAAAACGGCCAACTGGGCCGCAAAGGCCCGCTGAAAGGCGGGCCTTGATTCGCTCCGCGCGACGTAGGCGGAGAGGTTTGGATGTTCATCCAACATTTTTGATCCCTTCAATCTCATCAATACTGCCACCATCAACAGATCGCCGGCACTGAACTCACCATCGAGCCAGTCGGCAGGGCCCAGGTGAGCTGAGAGTTCGCTAAGTCGACTGCGAATTCGCTCTTCGATGAGAGGCACTCGTTGTTCGTGCCAGCTCTTGTCGCGCTCTAAAAGTGCATTGATGCCGCGTTCGCCGATCGGAGGCTCGACCGTGTTCAGTGCGGCAAACATCCACGAGATGGCGCGAGCTCGCGCCTGGGGATTGACCGGCAACAGACCCGGATGCTGTTCAGCTATATGGAAAACGATCGCTCCTGATTCAAACAGCGTGAGAGTTCCATCTTGGTAAGTCGGAATTTGCCCAAATGGCTGAATCGCTCGGTACGCAGGCTCCTTCATTTCACTAAAGGAAAGCAGGCGAACGTCATAAGGTTGGCCCACCTCTTCCAGAGCCCACCGCACGCGCATGTCTCGTGCCAATCCCCTGCCCTTATCAGGAGAACTTTCAAATGCGGTGATGATTGGATTCATCGCGAACCTCGTGGCGTGCATTTCATGGCATTTTCCTTTTTATTCAGTTTTTGTGTGGTCGGCCCTGACTTTAGCCGAATTTTCTTGTAGGCGTCCAAAAAAAAAATCAGCTTTTTTGAAGTGCCGTCTTTTCTCGCGTTTGTCACCGTCACAGCCCCCCCCCCTAAAAATTCCGCTTGAGCTTGACCCAACGTCAACCTTTACGCTTCTCTTGAGGTTGTGATGAAGAGTTGGCTCACGATTGGACAATTTGCGAAACGGGTCTCGCTATCAGAGCGAACGATTCGCTTATATGAAAAGTCCGGTCTGATCAAAGCCCATACCCGCGGGGAAAATGCGTATCGATATTTCACGAGCGAACAGATTCAAACGATGGATCGAATCAAGCACTTCAAGGCCTTTGGATTTTCGTTGGCTGAGATTCGCTCACTCTTGGAGATCGATGAGACATTGGATCGCGCAAAACTTTGTGTTCTGTTGGAAAAACAGCTCCTCGTCATTGAGCAAGAGCATTCGAGTCTAGCAGCTGCGCGAGTGAAGTCAAAAAACATCATCACCTCTCTTCAACAAAATAAACCGGGTCTATCGCCCGAGGAGAGGAGATTTATTATGAACCGTTTTGAAAAAACATCCGTCTTGGTTGGGGGCGTGAGCAATCTAGAGTTGACCGCCAATCTCATCAAACAGCATTTCGAAAAAAGTGGAAAATCTGTGCCAGTCATCGAATGGGATGGATACATCGACCTACCAGCAGCCAAGCCCTTCATTCTTGTTGTCTCCGAAAAAGTTCTATTGGCACAGCTGAGATCGGCTTCGAAACTTTCGGCCTGCACGCCCGATGTGGTCGTCATCAAAGAATTCAGTCAATCCTCCGATGAATTGCACGAAGCCTATTTGCAGGTCTATGGTGGCGTGGGTCCACACATGTCCACCATTCTGAATGCAGATGACCGAGCCGTTGTCGAGTTTGCAGGAAATGCAACCGTCCGCAAAGGGAAGACCTACTACTTTTCAAAGAATTCTGGCCTTGAAGAACAGATCGAGAAAATTGGTGGCGTAGTCAGCGATGGCGAGAAAGTTTCGATATTTGGATTCAATCAGACTAAAATACCAACCGCAATAAAATTGAATCGCATCTTGGGGCACGACGAAGAAATGGCCTACCTTGCGTCACTGGCAGCAGTTATGGATTTTGGTTTAAAGCAAGAAGCTCTGGCTCATGATTGAACCCCACAGCAGAAGGCTCGACTGCCAAATATCAAATGCCGGAAGTCTGGAGAAAGTCCCGATGGTGCAACGCACTCCTATTTCCGTCGAGCTATCGCAAAATTGAGGAATGCCAATGCGCGGTTTCGGAAAGCACAGGCTCTGTTTCTCATTTTTGCAGGCGAGTGCGCATGACCCACGCATCGCACTTTTGAAAAAAAGCATTGCGCGCGCATTTTAATCGGTAAACCTGTGCTTGAAGATCCTAAGATTGAAATAGATTGAACCAATCAATATTCAAACAGGCCAAATTTTCCGAAGGAGATTGCCTGACTCTTTCAGTTAGCTCGCGAATGAGAGCAACAAGTCGTTCCCTGATCCAAGCACTGTCTTCAAACGAGAGAACCATCGGGCCCGTATAAAACAAGGAGTGCGCGTCGTCGGATTCCATTTTTTGCAAGCCCTTTTGCCGCCACTGCATTTGTCGATTGTAAATCCACGGGGACTCTTTTTCAAGGTGAGTGCTCCTGATGGCCATCTTGAACAGGTTTCCTTCTTGGCGACACAGACCGTGTTTCGTTAAGAAAACCAAAATCTCGTCAACTCGCGCTCGCGAAATTCGCAACATATCAGCCAGGCGCTTAGGGTCCTGAAGATCCGTGATGTCCGTTGCCAATCTCACAGCGCTATAGTGCCAGTGTGAATAAAATTGAGCTTTGGCTTCTTCTGAGAGTTCCAAATCTTTGCTCACTCTCGGTTTGATCTGCCGAGAGTGCAGCTGCAGTTTCGCCTTTTTGTCTTTTAAATAGTTTCGAAAACTGAGTGAGCTTGCATTTTCAATTTGCACTAAGAGAAGAAAGTACTCAGTTTCATCAGAGTTGAGATGCATGACTTGAGCGAGGCCAAATGCATAATCTAACTTTAAACTGCGAGTGCCGTTCAGAATCTGACTAATCAAAACAGTACTTAGTTTCAATTGCTCAGCCAATCTTCGAGCGACCCCTCGTCCCCCTTTGGGTTGCGATTTTAGCCAAGATCGCAAGAGAATTGAACTCTCATTAAAGTCATAAATATTCATATGTTAGCTATTATATATTAACATTATGCAAATATATAGCAAAATTTTATGCAAACAAAACCTATTTTTCGATATTTGCTGGCTCTATGTTTTTTCTATGATAGGAGGATCAACATATGATCGTAGCTAAAGAGTGTCTGAGCAGAAGTTTGGTTAGCAGGAAATTTTCTTGGGCGAATTTAAAGAAATCTCGCACCGGAGTGGCATGGAAAAAGTCCCTTATTGCAGGAATCAGTTCGCTTTCTCTGTTGTCGGCTTGCCAAAAATCAACGGAGGTGGGCCCCGCTCCCCAGGGTGGAGTGGATGGTTCGGGCGGGCTTGTGACCTACCTCGACGAAACCAGTTTTTCAGAATGGGTGAGTTATGACCACACCTTTTATTTGCGTGATTTGTTGTTTCGATTAGAAAAAATCAAAGAAAGATCGCCCGAATACTACAACGAGTTTCCCGATGATTTAGCCAATCGATTTATTGGTGAAACGCCAGGAGAAATTCAAAATCTTGGAAAAAAAAATGGTGTTCTACACGGTTCCGGGATTTTGTCCTTCGGTTGAGCATGCTGCTGGTGATGCTTCGGTCACGCCGGAAGGAAAAGTTTGTATTTCCTATAAAGCCTTCAAAAATCTTTCGGCCTTTGAATCTGAAGTTAAACTTTTGACAATCACCATGCACGAGATGGCTCATCTGCGCGGCTTTGATGAAACTGATGCTCAGCGCTGGCAACTCGCAGTTGAGAGGACCTTTATTGGTGAATCGGCTATTTTGTTCGATAACGAATCTTACTCCTCACTTAAGAAAACCATGAAAACTATGACGAAGTCGTTGTCGAAAGCTATGAGGAGTCTTCTGAAAGGAAACAAGGACGCTGCCTGCCGCGAAATTGCTGCTGCTCAAGGGCGAAACGAAGACGCCTATTTTTTCGGCCATAGTCTTCCGCCCTATATCAAAAAACCGACGGAGCAGGTCGTTGGCGGTTTGCTGGGGCAAAGTTATGATTGTTATGCCTCGAACCTTGTTACCATTGGGCAAAAGCTGGCAGAGACCCTGAAATCCCTTCAGGAATTGTCTTCCGAATATTCAAGCTACGAGAGTCCGATGTGTACAGGAGATCTCTGCGTTGCCAGGACCTTCGAAGAAGGAGACGCTCGGCAAGCCCTCATTCTGTGGCGAGCCCATAAGACAAATTTTGAAGCTGGATCTCCGTATCCATCTGGCAAACAAAATTTCACCTGTAGCTTTTTCGATATTTTGG
>CALCCV010000103.1 GCA_937900305.1 uncultured Pseudobdellovibrionaceae bacterium
GCTATCATTAGCTTTTTTACATTTATGTCTCCGATTTATGCACACGAGCTACCACACTTTGAAAGGATAGAGTCCGTGAGGTGTTCATCAGGAAAGTCGCTTGGCTCATACTATGGATATACTGAGGGCGATGTCAGGTTTACCTATGAAAGTGATGATGAATCTGAAATTGGGCTGACGTCCTCAGAAAATGGCCTCTCTATCAACAGGGGCAAGGATTACTACAATTTTCCAGCTGAATGGATGGTAGCTTCGTTTCCTTGTGATGACGAAACCTTTCAAGTGGAAATTCGATATGTGTGTGCCGGCATTGAAGACCTTCAAGAGTGCAAACGAACCTTGAGCAGTAAGTGAACCTATAACACTTGGGCATGTTGAAAAACTCCGTCATACAAAACATGGCTGAGCTGGAAATTTCAAAAATGATTTCAGTTTTGTAAGCCAAGTTCCGTTGGTAAGTGGCTGCGCTTGGACGGCCAGCAGTTGGAGTCCGACCTCTGCCACCGGCCCACAACCCATCATACCCTTGATGTTTTGAACAACCGCCATCATATAAGCTTGGATTTGAACTTTGGCTCTACCTCTGTAGCGGGCGCGCCCGAGCCCATGGTTCTCTTTACCTTCGGCGAAAATGCCCTCAACTTTCCATTGTCTCTCGCCTCGCATAATCTTGAAGGCGCGAGTCCTCTCTTTTTCTTTCGTTTCAAGTTGCAACTCCCAAAAGACGTTTCTGACTAGCGCCTTCCTTGCGCACTTTTGTGGTGGCTTCTCAAAACACGTGCTCACCATTGGACACTTATTGCACGTGGTCCCTCTGATTTGATAGCGCTGGGCATAGTCCTTCTTCTCCGATTCCGGAGTCGTCTTCTTGTCCATGCGGTGACCCATCGGACAGATAAAGGCATCGGTTTCTTTGTCATACTTGTAAAAACTGGGATCGATGTTCGTGCCTACGTTCTCATGGAAATTTGGAACAAAAGCGCGAATATTTCTTTTTTCAAGCCTGTCGAGATTGATTCCATAGCCGTACCCTCGATCTGCCGTTGCCTCTTCAATGTCGAAGCCAAACGTCTCCTCAAGGTAATCCAGTCGGCCAAGCATTTGATGACCGTCAACTTCAGCACCTGTTGTGATGTGGGCATCCAGTATGACACGAGAGTTGCGATCAATCGTACAGTGTTCTTTGTAGCGCAATTGTTTTGGCTCTCCAGCTTTCCCGGCTAGAGTGCAATCAGGGTCGGTTTTACTAATGTGAGTTTCATTGGAGAGCTTCTTGCCCTTGATATTTTTTGAAGTGTTCGCCGACTTGTGTTCCTTAATGCGAGTGACGTTACTGTTCGAGGCATCTGGATCTTTTGGCTCATCCTCTTTTTCGAGCTCCTTGGGCGTCAGTGAACTCAAGGCGGCATCTGCTTTAATAAGCGAGCCATCTATCATGACCTTCTTGCCAGTCACCAAACCTTTCTCGATATAAAGTCTCACGACATGATCAAAAAGTTTCTTGAAGGTTTCCTCGCCTAGACGATCGCGAATGCGCGTGAGACTTGAGTGATCTGGTACACTGTCTTCCATCGAAAGCCTGCAAAACCACCGATACGCCAAATTGTACTGAATCTCTTCGCAGGCTTGTCGGTCAGACGAAATATTGTAGAGATGGGTAATCAAACAGATGCGAATGAACAAAACTGGATCCACCGACGGACGACCGTTGTCCTGGCAGTAAAGGTGGACGGTCATCTCTCGGACAAATTCAAAATCGATCTTGGCGTCAATTTGACGAAGCAGATGATCTTGCGGGATCAACTCCTCCATTCTAAAAATCGAAAATAGCTGCGGCTGATACGATTGATGCCCCTGCACGTTGCCTCCACCAGATGAGGTAAGGAGCATTTCAGTTTATACCGAGACGGACAATTCATGACATGGAGGGTTTTTTAACAAGCCCAAGGGGTTCAAAAACAAGCCACTGACGAGCCGAGGAAGGAAAGAACGCGAAATCTGGAGAAAGATCGACACAAGAAACTCACAACTAATGAGTCTTCCGAATGATTATTCATTTGAGGATCTTGCAAATTCCCGCCTTTTTTCAGG
>CALCCV010000104.1 GCA_937900305.1 uncultured Pseudobdellovibrionaceae bacterium
AGCCAGCTGTTTGATTTAATTTACGGCATTGGGTCTCGTAAGTGGAAGTTAGTTTACGAAGACTCCGGGTTTCCATTGCAGCAAGAGTCGTAAACGATTTCGACTAGGGTGCTGATTTTCTCTTTGGCAGGCTCCTGCCGCAGCACTTACGCTAGGTACCAGTCGTCGTAGAGCGACACTTCTTCGAAGACTTTGAAACGGAGCCCTCCGCAGCCAACATAAGAATATTTCACATTACATCGGTGTTCGGCATTGCCCATAGTGCAGATGATGCTAGTTAAAGATAAAATGCCAACCGCCACAAGTGATTTAACAATGCGCACACTTACTCCAAAGGTTTGGTAGAGTTCGCAATGCTTTAGCAGACCGCTGTAGTTAGCGGAGTGGTCTTTAAAACCGACTCACCGAAACCCCTGGCGCACTTCACGGGAATGTTTTCCAGTGTTGCGAAGTGCCGAGTGGCAAAATTTCGTTGAAATAGTACGATTTAGCATTTTGCACGCTTTCTAAAAAATCGGGAGAATTTCTGTGACTCCAAATTCCTTCTCTCACGTCTAGAAGGGGATCGCGGGTTGGCTCGCCAAAACTTTTTGGGGATGGGGATCTGACGATGATCGCCAAGTTCATTTTCGAAATTTGTCGTAAAACGTAAGAAATTTCGTGAGAGATTGAAATTAAACGATTGATTTCATCAAGTGTTGTCGATTTTTGTGCAACCTTGCTCACAGCCCGCGACCATAACAGAAGTGTTTTCTGAAATTGGTGAACATCTTCCGTAGTGCTTATGGCTGAAGATGATTGGGATGAGCAAGATGTTGCGCTCTCCACCGATGCCTTCTGAAGCGCCGTTTGCAACTCATCGCCAAACTCTTTGCAAAATTCATCGGCGCGCTCGTTGATGCCACTAATGAATTGCCAATATTCGAAACCTTCCCGGTGCTCTCTCAATGGATTTTCGGAATCTATTAAGCTATCAAAAAGAGTGTCTTCGCTGAAAGCTTGTGGCTGAGTGAGTACAATCGTTGAGAGTGTCTTAGAGATTCTCAATTCAATCTTGTCATTCAGTCCTGAACTATTAAACAAGACCTCGGAATATTCGTTCTGTACATAACGAAAGGCTTCTTTAAGAATCGCTCCGGCTTGCGATTGCAAATCCAATTTGTTCCACTGATGGATGTCCAATAAAGCCGTGTTGTATTTGGCTCCGAAAATCATAACTCCTTCGTCGCCATCGTCTTTGCAGCCAAAAGCCGCCTGGCCAATACTCTTTTTTATGCCAATGAATCGCAAAAAAAACAAAGCGCTTCTCAACTTAGCCAAAACATGTTGCGAGCCTGATGTTCGGTCGGTGAAATGTTTTTCCCAAGCTCCAAGTTGATCATCGAGATACTTGTAAGCGGCGGAATTATAAATATTGAATGAATGAACTTCTCCATCAAGGGGTTCAAATCCTAACGTGTCGCCCACGTAGCTGAGATATGCGGTTTCCCCTGCAGCAAGCCTTGGAGATGCCATTTTGGATACACTATTTGCATTAATAAAATCCTTGAGAACCCAAGTGTTCTCGTGCTCTTTAGTGCAGCCTCCGCCGCCATCAGAACCGGTCCCCTTTGGCATCGGCCTAGCAAAGGCCGCGGAGCCAATACTAAGCCCGCAAAAAAAGATCACCGTCAAAACCTTCGACAATCAAATCTCCTGAATCAGCTTCAGAACCGTCCTGTAACTTAGTTAATGCTTTAAGCAATGTTTGCGCCAGGATTGGTCTCCTGAAAAAACACGCCTTCTAAACATGAAAGAAATCGAGCGACACCGCAAAGAGGCCCTCTGACGGGGACGGCGCGACCATCTCTTGCATCTTGCGAATGGTTTGATACCAGAGCTCACGAATTTGAGCAAAGTCACTGTTCGAAAATGTATAATATCCCGAATAGTGCAGATCTTCTTGGGAGTCTCGACTGACAGATTCCAGAGCTTTGTAGCGCAAATTATAATGATGCTGCGTCATCACCGGTGAATCGCGAGGCAACCGAACCCACAGATTCGTAAGTTCAAAACCAGTGGTTGTTTTTTTCACTAAACCCGTGGCTTGCAAAAACTGAAGAACTTCGTGGACCTTATTTTCTGAGACTCGAAAATACTGAGCCAAAACCTTGGGATTGTTGTTTCCTGGAATCGCAATCGCCATATGCAAGGCCGCATACAACCAATGTGCATAATACAGAACTTGGTCTTTTTCAGAGAGTGCTTTTTTTTCACCGTATCGTTTGCTGATATCCCGATGATCTTTAATCATACGGTCCATTTTTCTTTTGAAATGGGATTTTAATTCTTGTGTGCCGGCGCGGTTTTCTTGATGGAGAGTCATTAAATACTCTGTTTCAAATTCATCGAGACCCATGAAACGAGCAAGGCGTTCCACTTGCTCAAGGGTCAGATGCTTTTGTTGACTCAAAACTTGCGAAAGATGAGCACTGTGAATTCCCAATGAGGTCGCAAGCTTTGATTTAATACCCCAGGATTTTTCGTGGCTGGCCAGAAACTCACTCAACACGCTTTTATAGTCCGTGAATTCAAAGATCGATTCCATGCCAAAATTTACCAAAATGGTAATAAAATAGTAAACTATTTACCTAAAATGATGTGGAATGTCATATATGACTGAGGTAAAACTAGATCAACCCGAACGACGAACTCGAGCTCACCCAATCGACCTAACTCAGGAGAACTTATGAAGAATCTATCGATCCGCCTATTCTTAGCAGCCCTTTTATTTGGAACAAATGTCTTGGCCAAAACAGCGAGCCAAGAGCACTGCAGTCCCCGCGACTACAAAGATGTGATCACTAGACAAGTGGCCATTCTGAATCAAAAAATCGAAGAAAATCTCGCTGTGCAACTCGGCCTCAACGCCTCGTGGCATGAAAAACCCACACTAGAGTTGCAGCCTGGCTCATTTTTAGCTGAGCCGGAGGATTTCGATCTCGATGACGGCAACGGAGCAACTATCACATATCGCTATTCCTTCCGTACAATGGATGAAAAGTCTTGGACGATGCACCGAGAGATTCCGAGCATGCACGG
>CALCCV010000105.1 GCA_937900305.1 uncultured Pseudobdellovibrionaceae bacterium
CACAGGCGAAGACACTCTTTCCCTACACGACGCTCTTCCGATCTAATGCACCGTTTTGGTAGAGTCATGATTGGCTGCCACCCGCAAGCTGTCGGCAGAAAGATCAACGCCTGTCACACGCAAGCCGCTCTTGGCAAGCTCGTTACTCAAAAATCCTGCGCCACACCCGACGTCTAAAACCATAGTCCTCGAGTTAAGAAGTCCTCGGTCTTTGATTTTTTGTAAAATCCAAGGCGTTTTCGTCTTTGATTCGGCTCTCAGCAAAGCCACCGGATCGTCATCGGCATCATACCAGCGATCACCATAGAGTTCGTAGATGTCATTATTTACTTTTTCCATAAAATCTCCAATAAATGATTTGGTAACTCATAAACAGCGCGATGACGATCGGTTGAGCCAGCAAAAAAACTGGACTCAGTCCCTCCCGCCAGATGATCGCCGCTGCTAAAAATGCAATTGGATGCAAAACAAAAAGAACCGCGTGGAGCCAATTTTCACGCGCTTCACAGTGCTGGGTGTGAATAAATTCATCCTTAGTGATGAATAAACACGAAAATGCACAGAGCCCGATATAAATCTTTAAATTCGAATCGGTGTAAGGCACAAGGTACAAAAACAGATAACAAACCAACACCGACAAACTATCGAGTGGATGACCAAGCTGTTCCCAGCGTGGCAAACCCCGTTTTCGATGAAAGTAAAGCTCGTCGAAGAACATGGCAATACCTTGGAAAAGAAATGGTGTTATCATCAGTGCCATCAACAAACCTCGAAGACAGAGCCAAAAAGAGTCAGGCCAGGACCAAAGGCAAAACTAATGATGTAGCTACCCGATGGCAAATTGTTTTCAAGAATTTCCGACCAGACATGAGGCAATGTGGCTGACGACATGTTGCCTCGTTCAAATAGCACTTTTCGGCTCTCGGCAATTTGATCTGCCGATAACTCTAGCGCCTCTTTAACGGAATCAATGATTTTAGGTCCACCCGGGTGAATGGCAAACTTTGCGGCCAACGCAACCTCAAGACTGACATTCGCTTTTTGAAATAGGTCGTTCGCGAATGTTTTGAGTTCTTTTCTAATTTTAGTCGGGACATCTCGAGATAAATTCATCTGTAGACCCCATGGCGCCGGAACCCAACTCATATCCCCTTGTGAATGAGGCAAAATTCTTTCGAGCATCGCAACCACTTTGAGATTTTTTCCAGATTCAGCTATTTTTTCGGCGGCCACAGAGTATTTGATATGACCGTCGCCGAAAAGCGTTTGGACCACCATCTGTTCCGGAGTTTGAGCCAGTGGGTTCATGTGAAGGCCACACATTTCAGTGTGAACAACGTCGGTGACGAAATCCTTTTTTTGCGTACATTCTGACAACACCAAGCTCTTCGCTACCCTCACCGCCGGCATAGCCGCGTAACAACCCATGTGATACGCGTGAGTGACATCCGTGGAGTGATTCCATTTTGGCTCCGTAACAATTCTCTGAGCAGCGCTGGGCGAGATATAGCCCGTGCAGGTGACGTGGATCAAATGATCGGGTTTTTTATTTTCGGCATTCTCAAGATCATAGAGGTTTTTGAAAACCTCATAGGCCCGTCGAGCAAAAAACTGAGTGCGGATGTTGATATCAACTCCATGAGGATTCTTAGAATCAAAACGATAAATGTCTTTTGACTTAGCTGAATTCGAATCTCCTGCGGCCAGATCATTGCACTCAATATATCTCTGTGAAATTTGTGACGACTTCACTGCATAACGCTTGAAAAGTTTTTCAATCACATCAAGATTTACACCTTTCGACAACTCTATTGGTGATCGATAAGATTCTGCGCTTTGGTGACATTGAATGGTCCAATTTAACAACTCATCTTGTGAGTAGCCGTACAGGGGCTTAACGATTTGAAACTGGCGGAGATAAACTGAATTCATATACACCTCTATCCATCGAATCTCGCTTTGGGCGCACTCGTCGCGACTCCCCAAGGTGTACGTTCAAATTTCCTGCATTGAAACCTTTTGCCCAGAGACAGTGCGATCAGATTTGATGGGATTCGCTCGGTCCCCCGCCAGCTCCACTCTGTCGGGGCATTAGGCTTCAAGATGTTCTGGCGCGGCCTTTGCTTTGTATCTCTTGAGTCAGCTTGAGAGACCTTCCACCCGTCAATGGTTTCGGGTTTTCTGTCCAAAGGGGCAAAAAGGGCAGTATCTTGAGTCAACCACTACACACTAAACAAAACCAGACACTCGAAGGGGTTAGCCATGGAAATATTAGCCACCATAAAAAAAGATCACGATGAGATGCGATCACTTCTTAAAACACTGATCGCGAGCTGGGAGGCTCCGGCGAAAGACCAGGCTCAAATCATTGGCCAAATTCGTGATGAAATGGTTCCGCACGCGCGGGCCGAAGAACTCGTAGTTTACAATAGCATGCGACAGGCCGACGCCCCCACCGATAAGGTTTACCACGGCTTTAAAGAACACGCCGAGGCAGAAGGCCTGCTCGTGGCCCTTGAAACTATGGACGCCATGAATGTCGAATGGAAACCAGTTGCCGAAAAGTTTGCACATGCTCTTCGCCACCACATGGAAGAAGAGGAGCAAGACCTTTTTCCCCAAGTGCGCGCCGCTTTCGCACCCGAGGAACTCCAGGCCATGGCCGGAGAGTTTGAAAGATTGAAACCCCAGTACCGAAGTCAGAGCAAACTGGCCAACACCATCGAGTTTGTGGGCAACCTGATTCCACCAAATGTAACTGATGCTTTTAAAGGCGACGGAACTAGCACGAAGGAAAAAACTTAGCTTGGAATTTCGTTGCGAGCTGAGGTGCTGATAAAACACTTCCAACCTCCAGCTTGCCCTCATCGTGGCGATGGCTGATGATTGATCATCGGAGGATCCATCATGAGAAGTTCCAATCCTGCCCTGTCAGACAAGGCTTTTTACAATCCCGTTTTATCTGGCTCAGAGCGCATGACCCTCCAAGGCACGGTCAACAAAAGTCTGGTCCTGATTGGGCTAGTTATGATTTGTGCTTTTTTTTCGTGGCAGAGCGCCTATCCGTCAGGCTGGTCCGCGGATTCATCGCCTCAAATCGCCGGTTGGTATTTTCCTGTTATCATCGGCGCACTGATCATTTCTTTTGTAATTATCTTTAAAAGAACATGGGCCCCCTTCTTGGCGCCGGTGTACGCAATTCTCGAAGGAGCGGCGCTCGGTGCCATTTCTGCTATCTTTGAAAGTCGCTATCCCGGAGTTGTGATGCAAGCGGTGTTCTGCACCTTTGGAACTTTTTTTGCACTTCTCCTCGCTTACAAATCAGGAGTGATTCGCGCAACCGAAAATTTCAAACTAGGAGTCGTCGCCGCCACCGGTGGAATTGCCATCGTCTATTTGATAGATATGGTTTTGAGAATGTTTGGCACAAATATTCCTTACATTCACGAAAACGGTGTCCTTGGCATCGGTGTTTCTCTTTTTGTAACCGTCATTGCAGCATTGAATCTCGTGATGGACTTTGATTTCATCGAAAAAGGAGCCGAGCAAGGCGCACCGAAATACATGGAGTGGTACGCAGCCTTCGGCTTGCTGGTCACTTTGATCTGGCTCTATATGGAGTTTCTGAGACTTCTGGGAAAAACTAGACGAAATTAAGGTCCGCGAGATTGGGGTTGTGTTTTTAATATTACCCGGGTAATATTAGCCTTCGCCAGAGTGGAGGCCTTCTATGAGCTCAAATTCAATCGAAATCACTGGTTCCAATTCTCGCGCTAAACTGCCTGTCGAACGGTTTAGCAATTACCAAAAATTTGTGGTGGCGGTTCTCGCGTTCTTGCAATTCACGATCATTTTGGATTTCATGATCATGTCGCCACTCGGTGCGGCCCTCATGCCCGCACTCAGCATGACACCCTCCCAATTTAGCTTGGTTGTTTCAGTTTATGCCTTTAGCGCCGGTGGTGCGGGTCTTTTGGCAGCGGGTTTTGCAGATAAATACGATCGCAAGCGACTCTTGATTTTCTTTTACTGTGGGTTTCTCTTGGGAACCTTGCTCTGCGGACTGGCGAACAATTTTGAATTTCTTTTGGTCGCTCGATTGATCACGGGACTTTTTGGAGGAGTGATTGGCTCCATTGTTTTTGCGATCACCACAGATCTATTTCCCCTTTCCATGCGCGGACGAGTGATGGGTTTTGTACAAACTGCATTTGCCGCGAGTCAAATTTTGGGAATTCCAGTTGGTCTTTATTTTTCAAATCATTGGGGTTGGCACGCGCCATTTTTAATGATCGTAGCCATTGGACTTCTTGCGGGCGTGGTCATTCTCTTTTTTCTCAAACCCATTGATGCCCATTTGAAGTTGCAATCACCGGCGAGCGCCTTTCGCCATCTTCAGGCAACAGTTTCGACACCTCGGTATTTGTTCTCGTTTGCAGCGACCGCCTTGCTATCGACCGGCGGTTTTATGTTAATGCCCTTCGGGAGTGCTTTCACCGTTCACAATCTAGGTATTCCGATCGAAAATCTGCCAATCGTGTATTTGATTTCGGGATTGTTTTCGATGTTCATTGGTCCTTTGGTAGGCCGATGGACTGACCGAGTGGGAAAACTGCCCATCTTCACTTTTGGGACGCTCTTCGGTTGTATCATGGTTGTCATCTACACCAACATGGGCACGTCACCCCTGTGGTTGGTTATTGTCGTCAATGCCTTGATGTTTTTGGGAATCTTTTCGCGAATGATTCCATCGCAAGCAATGATGTCAGCCATTCCAGAACCTTCCAGTCGCGGATCCTTCATGGCCATCAGTTCGTCCCTGCAACAAATTTCGGGGGGCTTAGCCTCGGTGATCGCTGGACTGATCGTCGTCCAGCGAAGTGAAGGTGATCTCGAGCACTTTGATGTTCTTGGCTATATTTTGGTCGGAACCGCGATGACATCCCTGATCATGATGTTTTATATCGACCGCATGATCAAACGAACTCCGCCATCTGGGCCGCGCCTGTGAAAAATATTTTGGCCAAAACCTTTACCGTTTTCGCCGGCCCCGCCAAGATCGCCAGGGGATCGCTGACCGACATTGCAAAAAAAATAAAAACGAAATATCCCGACTCTCAACGGAACGACTTTTTAATTTTCAACGATTCAACGGGACAGCAAATCGACATCAATTTACGAGGATCCCTCGCGACGGTTCTCAAGCGGCTTGAAGGTGAACACCTGACCGAAACCGCAAACGAACAAATTTCTGATGTGACCTCATCGCCCGACGAGGCGCGCAGCGGCCCAGGTCGACCAAAACTCGGGGTCGTCGCTCGCGAAGTGACCCTATTGCCTCGGCACTGGGAGTGGCTCTCCCAGCAACCCGGCGGAGCCTCTGTCACATTGAGAAAACTGGTTGAAGACGCAAAGAAAAAAAATTCGCACAAAGATTCGGCTCGACGCTCGCAGGAGGCGGCTCACAAATTCATGACAGCGATGGCAGGCGACCTAATAGGCTTCGAAGAAGCCCTCCGCGCATTGTACGCGGGCCAGGGCGAAAAATTCAAAGACCTCATAAAGCCATGGCCCAAAGACATTCGGCTTTACACTATTGAACTTGCCAAATTGGCCCTCGAAAGCTTTTCATAAAAAATTTTGAAATTTTTCATGAAAATCAACTTGAGGGCGCAACGCTGAATTCAATTCCTCCCAGTTCAATTCCGGCCAGCTCAATTCCGTTCAGTTCGGTGGAATCTCTTTGATTCGACGTTTTGCAATTTGAATTTGGACAACTCCAGCTTGGTGATCGACAAAAATTGAAAAATCGCCCTCAGCGAGCTTCAGGTCAATCACCTTCGCCGCCTGACTCTGCCCGCCCCCAATAAAATAGGGCAGTAGCTCTTGCGCATCAGCTCCTTCCAACCTCGTGAAAAAAGAATCCGGCGTTTGCTGAAGTTTGCCAGCAGCAAGAATCAAATTGCACTGGCCAAACAAAGATCCTGAGGCCG
>CALCCV010000106.1 GCA_937900305.1 uncultured Pseudobdellovibrionaceae bacterium
TTTGTGGTTGCCTATATGGTCTTGGGATCACAATTCAATAGCTTTATTGATCCCATCACTGTGTTCATGGCCATGCCGTTTAGTTTTTCAGGAGCCTTTTTAGGGCTGTGGTTGACGGGTCAATCGATGAATATGTTTAGCATGATCGGATTGATATTGTTGATGGGCATCGTTAAGAAAAACTCCATCTTACTCGTCGATTTTACCAATCAGCGCCACGAGGTGAATCACTTGCCGGCGCAGCAAGCATTACTGGAAGCCTGCCCGACTCGATTGCGACCGATCATGATGACGACATTTGCAACAGTGGCAGGGGCATTGCCAGCAGCTCTGAGTTTCGGCCCTGGGGCGGAAGCGCGTCAACCGATGGCCGTCGCCGTGATTGGTGGCGTGATCGTTTCGACGTTCCTCACACTCTATGTGGTGCCTTGTGTGTACAGTTTGTTTGCCCGTTGGAAGCGGGCGAGTCGAGTCGATGAAATGATCAAGAACTGATCATGAAGCCTTCGGTGGTTTTGTCTCCACCACCGCAGCTTTCTTTTCCTTTTTGCGCTCGAACCACAAAGGCTGAGGGCTACTCAACTCGGGTTTCAATAGACCCTTTTTATTTTCGATGAGCTGCATCCAAATTCGATAGGATTCTCGATTGGCCGGATCAATCGAGAGCCGCTCCAGATATTCAATCTCTCGCTCAGCATTGGCCTTCAAACTTTTGACAAGGTACTCATAGTTGAGCAACAGGCCGCGGTAAGAATCATCTTTTGACTCCCGCATATCAAAGTCAAACCACTGCCCTTCGGCCAAATGTCGCATATGGCGCTCGATCTTTTTGACGGGCTCAAGCAAATGCAACGTTAGCCGATAGCCAATCAACGCCGTCAACCCCAACAGGGCAACGATGCTTATACAGCCAAACATGATAATCCAGATCAATTCGCGTTCGAGATGTTGAATGAACTGCGGAAATTTGTCGTAGGCCAATTTGTAGAAGAGATCGTAGTTCTGCACCGAAAAATAAATGACCGGTAGCCAAAGAATGAGGGCGGCGCCCAGAACCGTAAAAACCAACAAAAAAACGTTTTGGTATAGAAATCGCTTCGACTCCAGGGAGACCAAACTCTTTTGCGGAGAGATTTCGAACTTCAGATGAGTTTTTCGAAAACTGTGATGCATCTTAAGTAACTCTTCGGTCCAATGTGGTTCGATCTAAAGCTTTTCAAGACCAAAGCCCTAGGATAGACTGCAAAAATGAAAACATTTTTCCATTTTGTCGGTTTCTCGCTGGCCGTCGGTCTCACTGTCGTGTTGCTTGCGGCAGCGGGATGCAGCGGAAGAGACGTCGATGATTCGCCCGAGACACCCCCAGATTCTCAAGTGGTCGTGGCCCAAGATTATCGCTTAACTGAAGACCGCCAGGCGATGGAGGAATTGCGAAAACAAGTTCCCCCCCAAAAAAAGGTCGCGAATGACGAGTTGGCCTTTCTGTTAAAACTCTTCGAAAATCCGAACGACACGACGTCTCGAATCAGAGATCGCTACAATATGCTCATCCGGAACAAGCGGCGCGAGTTCGACTCTGACTTGCAGACCAAGCGCAAAACCTTTAACGCAACTGAAAAATCAGATCGGGAAACTTACGCGAGCGAGCACCAACGGATTTTGAAATCCTTGCGAGGACGCAAGATGAGTTCCGAATCCAAACGTAAAAAAGTCACCGATGAAGAAGACAAACGAAAAGTTTTTTATCAAGAACAACGTTTAAAAAGAGAAACTTTCGAAGCCGGCATCAAAGCCGAGCGAGCCAATTTCGAAGACTACCTCAGACAAAAGAACTCTGAATTCAACCAAGAGATGAGAAATTACGAAGCCCAACAGCGCGAGTTAAAAAAGCAGCAAGATCTGCAAAAAAAATCTCAGCAAGAAAATCAACTAGGCCAATGATTCAAATAACTCAACAGCGGCCAAAGTTTTCGGAAATATTGAATTACTTTCTGATGTTAGGAACCACGGGATTTGGTGGGCCGATCGCCAACATTCAGTATATGCGCCGGGATTGGTTGGCAAAAAATTGGATCACGGATCCAGATTTTCAAGATGCTTTCGCTATGATCAAACTTCTTCCTGGTCCAGTCGGCTACCAGATGGTTTTGTATTTGGCGAATCGTCATCTCAACCGCAAACTGGCGTTGCTTTGCGGAATTGCGTATCTTTTGCCTTCGATTTTCCTGGTGATAAGTTGTTTTTATCTTATTGAGCAACTTCGCGAATTCGCCGCCATTGGTAAATTTGTCGAAGGCATGGCCATCGGTTCGTTGTTTCTCTTATTGTGGAGTGTATGGAAGTTGAGTGGCTCACTCCTGCGTACACCCGCATTTTGGTTCAGTGTACTGGTCACGGCATTTTTGCATTTGCGGCTTGGCTGGTCAGAGCCAATGTGTATCGCCATTGTATTTTTCGTGAATTGGCTCCATCACAAGTCAAAAAAAAATGACCTTAGATCGATCACTCCCCTGGCTCTTGCTACTCTTGGCGGTCTCGGGCTGGCCGTGCCGCTGACCGACCGCCTCTGGACCCTCGCCGTCTTGGGATTTCAATCAGGCATTATGACTTTCGGTACGGGTCTGGCCATTATTCCCATCCTCGAAAGACATTTAGTGACCGACTGGCACTGGCTCACTTCGACCCAATTTCTTGAGGCGCTTTCCATTGGTCAAATTACACCTGGTCCAGTGTTGGTTATAACGACCTACCTCGGTTTGCAAATTGCTGGTTTGGCCGGAGCCTTCGTTTTTACGGTCGCCACATTCTCGGCCAGCAGTTTGAATGTTTTGACTTGGTTTCCGATAGTTCTCGGACGATTTTCTAAATCGAGTTTAATGAAAATTTTCAATCTAACCGTTTGCTCAGTTGTAAGTTATTTTATACTTATCAGTTTAACAACGATGGGTCGTTCGGCGTCCCCGATCGGGCTAGCCGCCGCGATGGCGCTTGGATTTGCCTGGACGTTTGTTCCCAAACTTCCGATCGGCCTCTTTTTACCCACATTTGGAATTGTTTATCTTCTGTTTGGTTTCTAATTGGTTTCTAAGATCAACCATGGCGAACTCTTGCCACTAAGCCAATTTTATTAAAACGAGGCCGAGCACAATCATCACAATTCCGGCAGACTTTCGCCAATCTGCCCGTTCTTTCAAAATGAAAATTCCCAAAAGCGTGGCAAACACCACCGAAACCTCGCGAGTTGTAGCGACGTACGCAGCCGGACTTCGCTGATAAGCCCACAGCACGATTCCATAGGACACACTGCCCGCCATCGCCACGAATGAAGCTTCAAATTTGTGCTTCTTACAGACCGCCATCATTTCAGGTTTCAAACGCCAAAATAAATACGGAGCCGCAAAAATCGGAGCCGTTAAATTCATCAGCGCAAGATAAACAAGAACAGAGGTCTCACGACTGCCGAAACTATCAATCACCGAATAAGCACTTACGATCAGGCCCACAAGAACCGCCATGGAAAAAGCTTTTCGCGCATTTAGATCCGGCACTTCGCGCATGGCCATGACCATGGTCCCTAGCACCACCGCTAAAATTCCCAACCCACCTTGCAGCGACACCAGATGAACTTGAAGTCCAACGGTGATGAGAGTGGTGCCAGCCACACCCAAACCTCGGGCAATGGGATACACCACCGAGATCTCTCCGAGTTTGTAGGCCCAACCCAAAGTGCAAAGATAAACGCCGTGAACCAATCCCGAAGCCAGCATGAACCAGCCCGCGCGGGCCGTCCATGTTGAAATCGGATCAAAATAGAGGGCTACCGGTAAAAGCAAAATGCCAAGGGCAAACCAACCCACCGACAACAGCGCAATTTTATCTGCCTTTGAACTTTTCGTCACAAAATTCCAGCTAGCTTGAAATAGCGCAGAAAATGCGACCGCAAAAAATATTTCGGGACTCATCTGTGCCTACTGATTTGAAGGCTCTTCTTCGACTTCTACTTCTTCAAAATTCTCAGAATTCGGAATTCGTTTTTTCTTTTTCTTCTTGTTTACTTTTTTCTTTTTTCGCAACTCGATCGAAGGGTCTTCCCCAGACTCAGTAATAATTTCGGCTTCCCGCTCTTCGCTCTCCGTTTTTTTAATCACCTTTTTCGGAACAACCTTGACAGGATCACCTTCAAACAAAGACTGATCTACGCCATCTTGCGTGTCAGCTTCAAACTGAGAAGGTATTTCGCGAATCCGTTTTTCAATCGACTTAGGATCCCGCTCGTAGCCAAATAAAATCGTCCAGCGAATGAGACCTTCTGTGTAAGCTGCATAATTGTCGCCGGCCAAAGTCGTTCGCACAATTCCCTCCAAGTGATTCGAACCTTGGCTGATTCGACCCACTTTGAGCTCCGCAAAAACTGCCGAGGGATTGATGGATGAATACAACATGGATCCACCGTTGGCCCGATTCAATGTGGAGTTACGAACAGATTGTGAATCTGTGTCGGCATCGTCGATGACCGATTGAAATCCCGAAAACCCGCCGCCGACGTACCATTTGCCAAAATGGTAACTCGCGCCAAGAGAATATGGCAGCAAGGCCGAACGACCCTCAAGGCGATATTTAAATCCCAATCCAGCCTCGAAGCTCCAATTGCGAAATGGCTTTAAATAATTGAGCGACGTCGACAGCGACATCACTCCGTCACTCGTCAGTGGATTATCAATGGACTTGTCGTATTTATCGATGGGCATCGTCGCATTGATATCGCCCCACAAAAAATGACTGCCATATAAAAATAAAATGTCTGTGCCTGCGCTGATCGAAGACAACACGGAATTTTTTCGAGTGGCATCTAAATTGGTTGTTTCGGCATTCGCCATCACAATGTTGGTGTGCAGGCCCCAACGGTCCATCAATACATAACGAGCCGAAAGGTCTAAATCCATCGCCGTATAACTTCGATTGGCGCCGTTAAGAACGGTTTCAGATCCAAAAGATGCATAATTGCTGTCTGATTTTAGGTATCGAAAACCAGTTCCAACTTGAAATTGCCCCTCTAGAAAATGATTCTCGTCGACGACGGCTTGCGCAAATGAGCTTCCCAAAAGAAGCATCAATGGCCCGCTAAGGCGAAAAAGGGGCGTGATTAAACTTGAAAGGTTTCGCATAATTCTTATGGTAACAAAATCAGCCAAGAGGTAAAGCTTTGTCCATGCAATCTCACCGATCCGCGCTCGTAACGGTTTTCATTTCAGTTTTTATTTATCTTCTGGGCTTTGGAATTGTCATTCCGTTGATTCCTATTCTTTCGCGACAATTTGGCGCAACGGCCATCGAAACTGGACTGTTGATGTCTGTCTATTCACTCATGCAATTTCTCTTTGCTCCGTTTTGGGGCCGCGTGAGTGATCGTCGAGGACGCAGACCCGTCCTCATGGCCAGCATGTTTTTCGAAGGATTATGTTACGTCGGCTTTGCCTTTGCACCCAGTCTTTGGTGGTTATTCGTGGCCCGAGCGTTGTCTGGATTTTTTGGCGCTTCCATTTCCACGGCGTCCGCGGTGATTTCTGATATCACTCCCGCGCACGAGCGCTCGAAAGGAATGGCGTTGATCGGCGTCGCTTTTGGTTTAGGTTTTGTCTTCGGCCCAGCCCTCGGCGGCACTCTCGCCTCCGTCGCCCAAACGTGGAACGCCGATCCCGCATTTCCACATCTGGTCATTGGGCTCTTCGTAGCGGCCATCTGTTGGTTGAACTTCCTATTTATGTGGAAAGCTCTCCCGGAAACTCGCGACCTTCGTGAACCTGACAAAGAGGCCGTAAGCACAACTCACAAAAAAAAATGGCTCTCGTTGATTCGCAATTTGCAAAAACCCCAAATCGGGACATTGCTGCTCATTTCATTCATTCTGTCATTTGCAATGTCTTCGATGGAAGCCACATTGATCTTGTACATGAACGATCTCTTTCATTGGCAGATGAAAGAAGTGAGTTACGGTT
>CALCCV010000107.1 GCA_937900305.1 uncultured Pseudobdellovibrionaceae bacterium
GCTAGCCATGTTTAAATATTCTCCCTATCTCCCAAAGTTATTTAGTGGAAGGTTGGAAAATGGCCTTGAATTCCTCTGAAGCACCTTTGAGCAACTTTTTGGTGTCATCACTGATCGATTTTTGATCGGCAATGGACTTCAAAATGACGCTGTGTTTTTGCTTTAAAAATTCAATGTACTCTTTTTCGTAACGCTTTACGTCTGTCTCGGGATATTCATCCACATACCCATTTGTAGCTGCAAATATGACTGCAATTTGCTCCTCTACTTTCACTGGTACGTACTGGCCTTGTTTCAAAATTTCAACGAGACGTCGACCACGCGCCAACTGTTGCTGACTCGCTTTATCTAGGTCCGAAGCGAATGCCGCAAAAGCTTCAAGAGCTCGAAACTGCGCGAGCTCAAGTTTAATCGAACCCGCCACTTGCTTCATTGCTTTGATCTGAGCGGCTCCGCCCACGCGAGATACTGATTTACCCACAGAAATCGCAGGACGCACACCTTTGTAAAACAAATCAGTTTCAAGGAAGATCTGTCCATCCGTGATCGAAATCACGTTGGTAGGAATGTACGCAGAGATATCTCCAGCCTGCGTCTCGATGATTGGTAACGCAGTCAAAGATCCGCCACCCTTGTCTTGTGACAGCTTCGCCGCACGCTCAAGCAATCGCGAGTGAACGTAAAACACGTCTCCGGGATAAGCTTCACGGCCAGGTGGGCGTCGCAAAAGGAGCGAAAGTTGACGATAAGCTTGTGCTTGCTTAGTCAAATCATCATAGATGATCAAAGCATGTCGACCTGAGTCGCGGAAGTATTCGGCCATTGCGGTCCCCGAATAAGCCGAAAGATACTGAAGCGGTGCAGGATCAGAGGCGGTGGCAGCAATGACTGTGGTGTATTCCATGGCGCCGGCTTGGCGAAGGCGCTCGACAATGGTAGCCACCGTCGATTGCTTCTGGCCGATGGCTACGTAGAAGCACTGAACATTTTGGCCTTTTTGATTGATGATGGTATCGATCGCGATAGCGGTTTTGCCGGTCTGACGATCTCCGATGATCAATTCCCGCTGACCACGGCCAATTGGAATCAAGGCATCGATTGCTTTAATCCCTGTTTGCATTGGTTCAGAGACCGATTGCCGATACACGATGCCTGGAGCTTTCAATTCAACAATGCGACTGTGAGGCGTTTGAATTGGGCCTCTGCCATCGATGGGATTTCCTAGCGCATCCACAACGCGGCCCAGAAGGGCCTCTCCCACAGGAACTTGTACGATTTTTTTGGTGCGCTTAACTGTGTCGCCTTCTTTAATGTGACGATCTTCACCGAAGATGACCACGCCGACGTTGGTGTCCTCTAAGTTCAAGACCATTCCAGAGACGTTATTGGGAAATTCAACTAGCTCACCGGCCATGGCGTTTTCCAGGCCATACACTCGGGCCACACCATCACCAATGGCGAGAACAGTTCCGGTCTCTGCGACTTCAATTTTACGATTGTACTGAGCAATCTGTTCCTTAAGGACTCGACTGATCTCATCGGCTCGAATCTGGGTGGTATCCATGTGATTTATCTTCTCCGTTAGAAAGTTAGAGGGTTATCCGTTAATTAAATTTTCAGAAAGTCGGTGAAGGTGAGACGACAAACTGTCGTCAAATGTCCATCCACCAACTTGGACCAAAACACCGCCCAATAGCGTCGCATCTATGGACTGGCTCAGACTCACTTTGGCTTTCAATAAACTGCCCACACGGCTCTCGAGGTCTGTCAAAGCGGCTTTATCGAGTTCGGTTGCCGTGCGGACATGACCTTGTTTAATGCCGAGGTCTTCGTTTAAAAGGCGTTGATAAACTTCTCTTAGGTTTCCGAGTTCACCCAAACGATTGTTGTCGCCCAAAACAAAAAGAAGCTGCAAAAGGTCGGGGTTAATTTGATCGATTTGAGAACTCAGTGCTTTTTTGAGGGCTTCAAGTTTCAGATTGGCAGAAACCAAGGGGCTCGAAAAAAAAGCAGACGCACCCTCTACAGATTTGAGGGCATCGACAACTGTCTTCATCTGAGCAAAGACAGCAGCATGAGTGGCTTTTTGTTTAGCAACTGCAAAAAGAGCTTTGGCATATTTTTCTGCGACTGGCGAAGCCATTTTACACTCCCACCGTATCTACAAATTTTTTCTGAAGCCGCTGGTGATCAGTTTGGCCCACATCAGTTTTCAAAACTTTACGAGCTGATTCAATCGAACCTTCAACGAGGGCCGTGCGAAAATCACGAACCGCTTTTCCCATTTCGAGCCGGGCAGAGTCATCCGCCTCTTTTTTTATCTTGGCGGCGTAGGCCTGAGCTTCTTGGACAATGAGGCGCTGTTGCTCTTTGGCCTCCTGGTGAGCACGAACTATTGATTCGTCGCGAGTGATGCGAAGTTTGTTCAGTCTTTGTTCAATTTCGGCGATCTCCGAGAGAGCCGCCTGCTTTTGAAGCTGGGCTTTGTTTGCAAGCGCTATGTAAGTTGCGCGACGTTTTACAAAGAGTTCGTTGATGGTTTTCCGATAAAAAATCATTACGGCAATAACGATGACAGCCACATTCACAACCTGCCAAAAGATAGCTCGGGTGGGAATGGCATGGGGATCGCCGTGATGACCTTCAGATTCGGCAAAAGTTTGAGCAGCGAATAAGATCATGGAGAGAGAGAAAATTACCAGTTTGTTCATTAAAAATCCTCTATCACTTTTCCAAAAGCTTGTTGGTGATCAACATGGACAGAGTCTTCTTTTCAGACTCTAGAGAGCCTCGCAGACCCTCAACCGTCTGAGCAATTTGGCTCTTTGTGGAATCCATCATCTTTTGCGCATCACCTCGCGCCGTTGTCACAATTTTTTCAGATTCTCCAGCCACTCCCGTTTTGGCGACTTGGAATATGTCCTGAATTTGTTGGTGTAGATTTCGAGCTTCGTTTTGATAATCAACGGCAATCTGCTGAGCCTTTTTGTGAAGGTCTGCGGCCAAGTCTTCGCCACCCTTGGTTCGCTCTTCACGGGCTAGCTGAGCCTTCACAAATGGTCCAAAGACCACGAAAGTGAGCACACTGGCTGCCGCAATGAAAATCAAAAATTGAATGAACGTGGTGTGGTTAATGCCAATCTGATGGGCCATGTTCAGCAAGCCATCCATTCAATGCCCTTTCTGAAAGAATTTAATCTGCATTTTCCCTGCATCCCAACAGGAAATTCTCGCAAGATATTTTGAGTAGCGTATGGCAGATAGCATTGGCCGATTTTATCGGTCAAGGCATTCCTCGGCCTGGACATACGACAGCGATTTTGGAGAGTTACCACTCTGCGTGTTCAAAAGAATTTATGACTGACAATTCGGCCCGCAAATAAACTGATTGTTTGTTTTTTTAAGAGTTTCAATTCGATTGATCAGTGCCGAGGCATATAAGACGCACCCTCAAACACAACACCTTCTTCAATTTTTAGGCTTGGTGAAGTCACGGTCCCACGAAAAACTGCTGGAGGATACATGATGACTTTTCGTTTGGCAAAAAGGTTCCCCTCCACACGGCCACTGATGATGATTGTGTCGGCCTCAATTTCGGCAATCACCTTGGCCTGTTCAGAGATGACCAGCGTGTCATTAGTGAAAATTTCGCCTTTGAAAATGCCATTGATTTGCACGGTTCCTTCGAAGCTTAGCCGCCCCTCAAAGATGGTGCCTTGGTCGAGAAGCGCCGAAACACCCTGCTGATTTTCTGACACTTCAGGTTCATTCATCGTTATGCGTCCTTCTGAGTTTTACGAAGCTTGTCGACGAGCGAATTAAATTGGTCCCGGTCATAATAATGAATCGTCATTTTTCCCGCTCCCTCTTTGTAATCGATTTGAATTTTCGTACCGAGAATTTTTTGAAGCTCTTCATGAATACTGCTAACCACTCTCGCCTCAAGGTCTTTAGAGTTTTGACTATCCGACTTTGCCTTCTGAATATCCAAATGAGTATCCACTTGGATATTCATTTGACCAACTAAAGCCTCCAACTTTCGAACCGACATCTTTTCATGGGCTACTTTTTTGGCTATAGAGGACATTTTCGAGGCCTCTCCGAGTGAAAGAAGAACTTTAGCGTGTCCTACAGAAATCTCTGAGGCTTTAAGCAAGTCCTTTACATCCGTAGGTAGGGCCAAGAGTCGCAAAGAATTTGCGACGGTGGCCCTTTCTCGTCCGACCTTTGTGGCAATGTCATTTTGTGAAAGATTAAAGTCCCTGGCGAGTCGCGCATAAGCATCTGCTTCTTCAATCGGATCTAAATCTTCTCTTTGTACATTTTCGATAATGGCATACTCAAGCGCTTCTTGATCCTGATACTTTCTCAGCAATACTGGAACCTCATGGAGTCCTGCCATTTGAGCCGCGCGCCACCGCCTTTCACCCGCGACGATTTCAAAGCGTTCACCTACTTTTCTTACAGTGATGGGTTGGAGAATTCCTTTTTCTTTGATGGAGGCCGCAAGCTCCGTCAATCCTTCACGGGCAAAACTTTGGCGAGGTTGATACACCCCCGGAACCAGCTTGCTAACTGCAATCTGATAAACTCGATTCTCTTCACCTGAGTATTCATTTTGACTACTCACTGAAGCCTGATTACTCACATTTGTATTTTTAGGTGCGGTCTGAGTACTCAAATTTGATTTTTGATTAGTCAAATTAGGCTGGGCACTCAAGTCTGCCAGTTGCCCGCCCAGTAAGGATCCGAGGCCACGACCGAGGGGACGTTTGTCTTTCTTTGCAGAGTCTTTGTTTTGATCAGACATTGAGGTCAACTCCTGGCTTTTGGTGTTTGACGGGCTGAGCAGCATGCCGCTGCAGGAGTTCTTGCGCCAACTCCATGTATTTCACGGCGCCAATGGATTTCGGATCATATTCAATGATACTTTGACCATGACTTGGGGCTTCAGAAAGACGGACGTTTCGAGGAATGATCGCATGAAACACTTTTTCGCCGAAATGATTGCGAATTTCTGTAACCACTTGATGACTCAGGTTGTTGCGAGTGTCGAACATCGTCAAAACTATGCCTTCGATGTGCAAATGAGGGTTGAAGCTTTTCTTGATCAATCCGGCCGTATTTAAAAGCTGGCTGAGGCCTTCCAGGGCATAATATTCGCACTGCAGCGGCACCAAAAAGCTAGCCGCGGAGGTGAGCGCATTGAGTGTGAGAAGCCCAAGGCTCGGTGGGCAGTCTATCAAAATGAAATCATAAAGATGGCCGATCTGGTGTATAGCCTCTTTGAGGCGGTACTCTCTGCCGGGCACATCGACCAACTCGATTTCAGCTCCAACCAAGTCTGGATTGGCAGTTGATACCTTAAGATTGGGAATATAAGTGTCTTGAGCGGCTTCTTCGAGTGTCTTTTCGCCGATCAAGACATGGTAAGTGTTAGACTCTTGAGACTCAAATCTCTTGATTCCAAGGCCACTGGAAGCATTTCCCTGGGGATCCATATCAATTAGGAGAATTCGTTGGCCCTGAGAGGCTAAGGCGGCCGAGAGATTGACGGCGGTTGTGGTCTTTCCAACTCCGCCTTTCTGGTTGGCAATGCATATGACATGGGCCACAGTTTGCTCCTAAAGGTCGATGGGTTTTATTCCGATGTTCCACGTGGAACATATGGCAAAGCTTGCACAGATTCTCATATTAATACAATTGCTTATTGCCTGCAATAAGCCACCAACTGATCCTCAGATTGGGGATTTCATTTACACTGATCTCAATTCTCAACAGCAACTGACTGCAGGAAAGATCGCAGCTCAAGAAAAAGCGATCGTCAGTATTCAAAAGTCACTTTCAGAATCGCGTCCGCAAACAGGTCAATTTCTGATTTGGAAAAACAAGCTCGCGGCCGCAGAGGATGTTCTATACAAACTCAAACAGCAGGACAGGTATTGGACCATTCGAATTGCAGAGCGAGTGCGAGTTTTAAAAGTCAGAGAGCTTAAAAAATTCTACGCAAAAGTTGAACCGATCACTGAGCAGGAAGAGAAATCCTACAGAATTGAAAAAACACTGCGCCTAGCTAAACTCAAGTGGGATGCAAAAGAACGAATCGAACAAAATGAACTCAGTAGGAAACCCGCTGCAGCCTCTGCTGAAACAGCAGCCGCTCCCGGTGGCCACTAACTATAGAAGTGCTCTTGAAACACCTCGAATACAATTGCAAATAAAAATAATGTTCCACGTGGAACATTATTTTTATCGCCCGCTCACTTTATTTAAAAAAGTTGAAATGACATTAGCCAATTTTTACGGTTTTAACGACCGCAAACTTCACTCCGCCCACCGGAAGAGTGTATTCAGCCGCCAAACTAGGAACCCAGATAGAACAAAGCTGTGTAGGAATCTGAGCAACCTCAATACCCCACTCTTCACTCTTGAAGTGATAGAAAATTCCGCCCGAAGGTTGGAATTTACGTCCTAAAAGGATTGATTTCGAAATATTCGCAAAGCCACGTGCCATAGCAACTTTCACAGAGTTCGCCGGCAAAGTCTCCACAGTTTGATTGAGAATCTGAACATTCGCCAACCGAAGAATAGAAACCAGGTGCTTGAGGTATTCGCAGCGCTTGGAGTCAGATTCAACAAGCTTCACCACAACCTTAGGATAAAGCAAAGCGAACACCAGGCCCGGAAAGCCATTGCCCGAACCAATGTCAAAAATTTCGGTCAGATTTGGATGGGATCCATAGATCGCACGACAACCCATAATCGAATCTGAAAAGTGAATCAAATCCGCATGAGCGATCGTCTTAGAGGAAATCAAGCTCAAAGCCTTGTTGGATTTCAACATTTCATCATACATCAGACGCAACTGATCATGAATTGGGGCAGAGATATCTGGAAACCACTCTTTAACACGGTATTTTAAGACCACTTGGGTCGAATCTGCACTCTCTTTCATGTAAGCTCCTTATCCAATACCCTATCGGAAAAAGAGACTTATTCTGGAGGCATTTCAAGCGAAGATATTTTTTTACGGTGTCCCTTGAGATAGACCAAAATAGACTGTATCGCTGAGGGATTCACACCACTAATCCGAGCCGCCTGGCCCAAGGTTTTAGGGCGCACCTTCGTCAATTTTTCTTTTTCCTCTTGCGAGAGTCCATAAATTTCAGAAAAAGCCAGCGTCTCAGGCAAAGACAAAGAATCCATACGACGAGCAGCCTCAATCAGTTCCATCTGACGTTTCACATAACCCTTGTACTTGATCTCAATCTCTACCGACTCTTGGTCGAGCTCAGGAGTTTCACCCAGATCTAACCAATCGCCGAGATCACGAAAACTCAGCTCAGGTCGCCGTAAAATTTCTTCTAAGGAAGCGCTTTTCAAAAGGGGGGACGAACCCTTTTGTATAAGCCATTTCTGAGTCTCTTCTTTCGGAGTGATTCTTCGACTCTCCAACTCCCTTCGGAGCAGGGCCCGTCGTTCCAAAGATAAATTCATAAGAGATTTAGCCTCATCTCCTAAGAGTCCAATTTCAGCACTGGACTTCGCCAAACGATCCAGAACGTTGTCCTCCCTCAAAACGAGGCGATGTTCAGCCCGAGAAGTAAACATTCGGTAGGGCTCTTTGGTGCCTTTGGTGATTAAATCATCCACCAAAACACCTATATAAGCCTCATCACGCCCGAGAACAAATTCCGGCATCTCCAACGTCGATCTAGCCGCATTCACTCCAGCCAAAAAACCTTGAACCGCAGCCTCTTCGTAACCGCTAGTTCCATTGATTTGACCCGCGAAGTAAAGACCCCGAACAGCTCGAGTTTCAAGTTGATGATTGATTTGAAAAGGCTCGAAATAGTCATACTCAACGGCATAACCAAAGCGAGCGACCTGAACATTTTGAAGACCCGGAATAGTTTTTAAAAACTCCAGCTGAACTTCCGCAGGCAGACTCGTCGAAATGCCCTGCAAATAAATCAAATCCGTATTCAAACCTTCAGGCTCAAGAAAAGTCTGATGACTGAGTTTATCTGCAAAACGCGAAATCTTATCTTCAATACTTGGGCAATACCGCGGACCAGTGCCCTCAATTTGACCTGAATACATCGGACTCAGATGCATATTCCGACGAATAATTTCATGAGTTTCCTCTGTCGTGTGGCTTAAGTGACAAAGAATCTGTGGCAACCGCAACTGAGAGGGACTCCGAAAACTAAACGGGATGTAGCGTTCATCTCCGGCTTGAGGAATGGTTTGAGACCAATCAATGCTCTCTTTCAGAAGTCGAGCTGGAGTTCCGGTTTTCAGGCGCCGAACTTCAAATCCCAAACTGCGAAGTTGATCCGAAAGTCCGACTGAAGCTTTCTCTCCAACTCTACCTCCAGATGTTTTATTCAAACCGAGATGCAAAATCCCATTCATAAAAGTACCAGTGGTCAGGATCACCTTGCGAGCAAAAATCTCCGAGCCATCCCGTAGCCGCACACCTTTGGCAACCTCGCGTTCAATCAAAACCTCTGCCACATCAGCTGCCAAAAGCTCCAGATTCTCCTGAGATCGTAGAATTTCTGACATATAACGAGAGTATTCGTGCTTATCCGATTGAACGCGGGTACCGCGCACTGCTGGTCCTCGCGAAGAATTGAGCCGCTTGAACTGGATGCACGACTGATCGGCAGCCAAAGCCATCTGGCCACCTAACACATCCAGCTCTCTGACCATATGACCCTTAGCCAAACCGCCAATGGATGGATTGCAACTCATGAATGAAATGTGATCAAGGGATGAAGTCAACAGCAGCGTCTTTAAACCCAATCGAGAGGTGGCTAAACACGCCTCTACGCCAGCATGGCCTGCACCAACAACTAATATATCATAACTACTTGATTTCATGATTATTTTCCTAAACAGAACTCTTGAAAAACTCGATCCATAACAGCGTCGTCAAACTCCATACCTAACAACTCATGCAAGCTCTTTAGAGCTTCCATCAGAGGGAGTGCGAGAAACTCACTGCCTAATTTTTCATCCGCCATCTGAAGGGCTTCTTTTAGTGCCTTTGCAGCGATAGTCAAAGACTCTCTCTGGCGGGCCGAAAAAACAAGAGCCTCGTCTTCGACATTCGCCAGCCGAAGGTGACTCTCCAAACTGGACCAAAGAAAGTCCCGAAATGCAGGATTACGAGCCGAAGATTGAAGCACCGGAACAAAAGACCCAGCCACGGATTCCTGCGTTTCCCGAAACGGACCATGATCCAGTTTATTTCGCAAAATCATCAGTGGAATTTTGAGGTGTAGTATTTTTTGAATATTTTCAATATCTTCCAATGACAGTTCGGCTGTCTTGTTTACTACATAGAAGGCAAAATCCATTCGAGGTAGGTGTTTCCAAACCCGATCTTGGCCTAGAATTTCGATTTGATCGAGAGTTTCAGAGCGCAACCCAGCCGTATCAAAAAGACAAAATCGCGAGCCATTGTAAAAGGCCTCCCCTTCTACGACGTCTCGAGTGGTACCAGCTGTGTCGGTCACAATCGATCGCTCTTCACCAACCATCAAATTAAACAGAGACGACTTCCCCACATTCGGAGCCCCACAAAAAAGCCCATGGAACCCATCCTTCAATCCGCGACCTCGATCGTAACCGCTTACCAAAGCCTCTATTTCGCCCAGAAAACCGGCCAGCCTGAGACGTAAGTCCGCCGCCGAAAGGGTCTCCAAGCCTTCGCTGGAAAAATCAATACTAGCCTCAACGTGAGCCAAGACTTTGGTCAACTCACCAGACAAAAGAGAAATCCTGGAAGACAGCTCCCCTCCTAAGTACCGCAAAGCCTTTTGAACTCCCTTTTGGGAACGACCTTCGATAACACCCAAAACAGCTTCAGCTTGAACTAGATCAATTCGATCATTCATAAAAGCGCGATAGGTGAACTCTCCAGGCAGCGCCGAATGGCATCCCAACAAAGAAAGAGTCGCCAAAATTTCATCACAAATTAAAGGGTTTCCATGACAGGAGATCTCAATAACCTCATCCCCCGTAAAAGAACGACCCTTCTGAAAAAAAGAAATCAACACTTCGTCGACGGGCTGCCCAATCTCAGGATTCACGAAATGCCCATAGTAAGATTTATGAGAGGTTAGGTTGAACGGCGCGGGCCTTAGTGTTTTCGTCAACATCGAGCCCGCTAGGGGGCCAGAAACGCGAATAACAGAAATGCCACCACGGCCAGGAGGTGTGGAGACCGCACAAATAGTGAGCGAATCACGATCTCCCGAATACAAAATTATTCTCCGGTCGCTTCTTCTTGACCAGCTTCTGCATCACTAGCTTTGACAGGGAAAATTTTGATTTTTTTATAAAGGCCTTCGCCCAAAGAGCGACTTTTGATTCGAGGATCTTTAGCGAGATGCTGATGAACAACTTTACGATCTTTAGGAGGCAAGGCGCGATAATAAACCGATTTTCCCTGCTCAAGAGCGATGGCCTTCAAACTCTCTGCCCGTTCGATAAGTAAAGCCTCGTTCTCTTCTCGAAACCCCCCGCAATCAACGGCGACATTAAATCGATCAGTGGGATAATTGTGTTGCAAAACACGACGTACATAGAGCTGAAAGGCATCCAGCAGAGCGCCTTTTTTGTCTTTGAGAAGTTCTTCATCATCACCCGAAAAATCAATTCCAATGAGAACTTCGCCTTCAACTTCTTTTTCTTCACGAACCTGCACAGCTAAGCTAAAAGCACCTTTTTCTATCACGGCTTCTAAAGTGTCTTGCACCAAGGCCGCCGCTGCTGAGCTGCCACTTTTGCTTTTGCCACCACCAAACAATTTACTGAAAAATCCGGCCATATTCCCTCCTCAATTACGCTTTGGCAGGCGCCTTCACTTGATTTTTACCCAAAATTAAATACTGCTGAGAAATCCCAAATACCGTGCTCACGAGCATGTAAAGAGCAAGTCCACTAGGCAAATACAGCATAAACGCCGTAAAGACCAGGGGCATGAAAGCTAAA
>CALCCV010000108.1 GCA_937900305.1 uncultured Pseudobdellovibrionaceae bacterium
CGCGATGTTTCGGGCGAACATGAGTCGGCTGTTTCGCAGATCGTGGAATTTGTCAAAGAAGCCAGAGCGGCTTGAGGCTCACGCAATGATTTACGTCGCCTACCACAATTTATTTCTTCTCAATCATCCCGCGAAATCGGCAAGTTGATTGTCACAGAGCATCTCAATGATTCAAAGGCAAAAAAATGCTATCGACATTCAGTTCAGAAAAAGAATCGGAAACGATGCTTACCATCAATTGAAAAAATGAGCATCGTTGAAACCAACGAAGGCAAAATAGCAGGTGCAAACAAGTCCGCCAGTTTTTAAAACTTAAACGTAAAAATCGGATGATCAAATGGGTTGGGTTCTTCTTGCTCGTCCCCATAGGCATTTCCTTCAAACGGACCAATACCGGTAAAGCGAAGCCGAAGACCGAAATGATCTGCGGTCTCTGTGACTTCAAACTCACCGCCAATGACCTCGAATTTGACGGTGTTCGGTATTGGAGAAGCCTCGCTTTTTGCGACGGTTTTTTGGATTTCATCCACAACAACCTCCTTTCGCATGGCAATTCTTAGGGCCACGCCCAATGAGATTCGCCAACGTCTTCTATTTTAAAAAGAGAACGCCTTTAGGTCGAAGAATCTTCACCGAAGTCGCTAGAATGTTTCAAATTACATGGCACGGTCTAGGTCCAACGGCTCGCAAGCGAGATAGCTTTAATCCACCTTATCGAAAACCCACATCGAATTGTAAATCCACTCGACCAAGGGAGAATGTTCGCTCACCAGAGCATCTTCGCGGCGAAGATGATGTTGCGAAAAACTACCGCGGGCCAGAATGATCAATAACACCATCACCAATAAATGGCGGAAAATGACTTCGATCCACATCAGGCGCCGAGGGCTTTTTTTCACCTTCACGCGAAAAATGTAAAGGGCCACGCCCAACGAAAAAGCCAACAGAATCAAATTCCCCCAAACCTCCCGGGGGGCAGACTGCCACCAACCCTCCAGCGCCACCCGAGCCCATTCGGGTTCACGAAAGCGACGGCCCGTTCGAGAGTATTGAAGAAGATCAAAGGTCGTCACCACGGCGCAGGTGCCATAGGTCAGAACAATGATGAGTCGTTGCAAAACATCTCCCCAGGACTTCGGCAGAAAACAAAGGGCCCACAACGGCATCAATAAAAACCCGATGACGACGCCATCAAACAAAAAGGCACGCGGCACCGCCTGATCTAACGCCAACACCACATTCGAACTAAATTCATTGAGGTAAGGACGTAAAAGAATAAATCGATAGACAACGAAGTAGCTCAGCCAGAGCAATCCCCAAAGCGGCAGTAGCTTCATGCGCTCGATCGCCGCAATCATCGTCAAACGAAGAGATTCCAAACATGAACTCCTTTCTTTCATCTTGATTCAGTTTCGGTGCGGTTGGCAACCTCGACGCCGGAATTCCTTCCACACTCTTTCCACAATTCATTTTTTTTGATTCATTTAGAGGCTGTTTGAAGAAAACTTCGCAGCATTCTGACCATTTGGGCGGTGCATTTTGTTGTTCCCGAAATCTTAGATTCCGTACAATGATTTTATGCCGAAAAAAACCGTACAAATGTTGAATTTCTGTTTCTCTCTATGGGTGTGGGCGATTCCCTACGGAGCCATGACGCTAGCCCGTTCTGCCAATGCAGCTCCACTGACGTTGCTGGAAGGATTCGAAGCCCACCGCCAATCTTCTGAAAAGTTGCAGAGCCAACGACTCTCTTTACAAATGGCCAAAGA
The DNA here is from genome assembly GCA_937900305.1 of uncultured Pseudobdellovibrionaceae bacterium. Classification (GTDB taxonomy): domain Bacteria; phylum Bdellovibrionota; class Bdellovibrionia; order Bdellovibrionales; family Bdellovibrionaceae; genus CALCCV01. Next base: position 1,770 of record CALCCV010000108.1, read on the forward strand.
GGCAACGCAGATAGCACAGCCAACGTTGATACCCGATCTGAGCGCCGAGGCTGGCTACGCCGAAAACGACGATGGCGTCGGAGGGGCCGATCGATCATCCACCGCAAAGGCCGTCCTTTCTAAAAATATTTTGGGACTCTGGAAATATGGTCCGGCCTCTAACGCCACTCACTTGGCGGAACAACAAGAAACTCTCACCCAAAAAGATTTAACAAAACGGGCGTTTTCTGACTTCACCGGCAGATTTCTGGACTGCCTTTTTTTGCAACGAGAGTTGGAAATTCTAGCCGACCAAAGAAAGAGTTTGCAGGATCAAATTGGAGTGATGCGAAAAAGAGTGCGGATTGGCCGAAACAAACAGTCTGATTTGCTCACCTTTCTCAGTCGGGAAAAAACATTTGAATCTCTCGAAACCATTAAACACAACTCTCATCGCATTTGTTTGGCCGACCTCAGTCGTCAAACGGGACTTGGTAAAATCGAGGCCCTAGCCATCCCGTCCATTCAACCAGATCAGGTCCTAGTCAAAAGCGAAGCCGAGATCCTCGCCTCCTCACCCACCCTACAAATCTACGATCTCCAACTAAAGCAGAATGAAGAATTGATGCGCGCCAACGATCGCACCAACTGGCCCGATCTCACCGCCTTCGCAGAGTACTACGGGCATCGAGATGGCACCGCCTCCGACGATTCGAAATGGGGATTTGGCTTAAAGCTCACTTGGGCTATTTATTCGGGCTATCGTGAGGCGGGTCAACAGAGCATTCTTACGCTGCAAAGCCGTCAAGTTGAACTTCTCAAAACAGACGCCCAAAAAGAACTTCAGCTGAAAATCAGTTCGGCTCAAGAGACATTGAAGGGACTTCAAGCTAAAACTCGCTTACTCAAAGAGAACTTTGATTTGGCAAAAGAAAATCGCAATACGTTTCGTCGCGACTTCAACTATGGTTTGGTCAGCAACCTAGATTTGCTAAATTCGATCAATCTTTTGATTGACGCGGAAAATCTGTACCTCAGTTCTGAAAAAGAACTCCAAGTGGCGTATTGGGACCTTTACGCCGAACAACAGAACTGGGACACACTCTAGCACGGCCTGCCAAACGAAGGGACACCACCGATGAGCTCAAATTCAGAACAAAACAAGAAGAGCCAATTCAGTCTCGCTGACATTTCTATCCGCAATCCTGTGATGACGTGGATGATTTTGGCCGCGATCATTCTTTTTGGACTCATCACCTTTCGCAAGCTAGGCATTTCTCAATTGCCCGACGTCGACTTTCCCCAAGTCAATGTCAGCATCACCTACGAAGGCGCCTCTCCCGAAGTCGTCGAATCGATGATTATTGATCCCGTGGAAGACGCCCTGATTTCGGTCGAAGGCGTCAAAAGCATGAGCTCCACCGCTCGCACAGGGCAAGCGTCGATTAGCTTAGAGTTTAGCATCAGTAAAAATATTGAAGAAGCCGTCCAAGAAGTGAACACCAAACTTCTGCAGGCGCAACGCCGATTGCCAGATTCGATTGAGCCGCCGATCGTCAGCAAAACAAATCCTGAAGATCAGCCAATCATGTGGCTGTCGGTGAAGGCCGAAAAGATGAACATGAAAGAATTGGTCACCTTTGTACGCAACCAGATTCAAGATCGCTTTTTGACTGTCGAAGGTGTCAGTGACATTTTTCTCGGTGGTTACGTAGAGCCGAGTCTGCGCATTTGGGTGTCCCTCGCAAAATTAGATGAGTACGCCTTTACCGTCCAAGATTTGATCAACACCGTTCAAACTGAAAGCAACGAAACTCCGGCCGGCCGCATCGACATTGGCGACAAACAATGGAACGTGCGAACCATCGGAGAAATTCGCAATGCCGACGAACTTAAAAAACTCATTATCCAAAAACGAGGTGGCTCGCCATCGTTTGTCCCCATTCCCATGGGCAAAGTGGTTGATGCCGAAGATGGCTTGCAAGACGTGGTTCGGTTGAGTCGCACCGACGGAGTTTTTGCCGTCGGCTTAGGTATCCGCAAACAACGTGGATCCAATGCCGTTCAAGTGGCCAAAGATGTGAAGGCCACACTCGCCGAAATCAAAAAAACTTTGCCCACGGGCGTCGCAATGGGTGTCAATTTCGACTCGACCGAATTTATCGAGCACTCGGTCAACGAATTGCAAATGCATCTCATCCTGGCCGCCATCTTGACCGCATTCGTGTGTTTTCTATTTTTCGGAACGTTCAGCTCAACCTTCAACGTGATCATTGCCATTCCGGTTTCCATCATGGGAACATTTTTTGTTTTCGAGCGGTTGGGTTTTACCCTGAACACATTCACTTTACTTGGATTGACTCTGGCGATTGGGATTGTGGTGGATGATGCGATCATGGTTTTAGAAAACATCATCCGGCACAAGCAGATGGGAAAATCTGCGGTCCGCGCAGCTCGGGATGGCGCCACCGAAATCACTTTCGCCGCCATCGCCGCGACCCTGGCTATTGTTGCAATCTTTCTGCCGGTGGCATTTATGGATGGGGTCATTGGCCAATACTTTCTGCAATTTGGGATTACAATCTCGGTGGCCGTTTTATTTTCTCTGTTCGAGGCCATTACACTGGCGCCAATGCGAAGCGCACAATTTATATCTGACAAAGTTCCAACGCATTTTCTGTACCGCTGGACCGAAGCGACACTTGAAAAACTTCGCCGCTGGTACGGCGGCGCGCTCGAAGTTTGCATCAGCCACAAATGGCTGGTCATCGGAGTTTCCGTCGCGATCTTCGGAGCCTCGCTGATGGTCATCCCAGGTTTGCGAAAAGAGATGGTGCCATCTCAAGATCAAAGCAGTTTGAGCATGCGAATCACCACACCCGAAGGCTCCAGCCTGCAATACACCGATAGCAAAACCAAAGAGGTCGAAGCGCTTTTAAAAAGTATGCCGGAAGTGAAACAGTTCTTTGTTTCTATTGGTGGTTGGAATGGCGAGGCCACCAATGCCAACGCCTTTATAACCTTGCATCCCAAAAATGAACGCAAGCCCATCTCCGACATCATGGATGAGCTCCGCCAAAAATCGAAAACAATCAAAGGGGCGCGGATCATGATTCAAGATCCTTCGCTGCAAAGTTTTGGCTCGCGAAGAAGTTTTCCGATCGACTTCAACATCAAAGGACCGAACTTAAAAACTCTGGGTGAAATCGCCCAAAAAATGATTGCAGACCTTGAGAGTGCCAATGTCGCCGTCGATCTCGACACCAACTACAAACCCGAAAACCCCGAGATTCACATATTCCCAAACCGCGAAGCCGCCATTCGTCGCGGAGTTAGCGTTGAAGATCTGTCAGACACCATTCGCGCGCTGGTGGGTGGTATTGAAATCGGGAATGTCTCGCAAGATGGCCGCCGCAATGAAATTCGACTTCGACTTCGGGTTGAAGATCGCGCGGATCTAAACAACCTAAAAAAGATCCGCATTCGCAACAACCGAGGCGAACTCATTCCGCTGGGAGAACTTGCCTCCATTGAAGAGCGCTCATCGGTTCTAGCGATCTATCGCGAAGACCGCAGTCGGAGTGTCGGGGTGTATGGCAATCTCGTGAAGGGCCAGTCACAAGCCGCCGCTCTGGAGAAGGTCGAAACCTATGGCAAAACCTTGCCGGTGGGATATTCGATTGTCACGGGCGGATCGTCCAAAGTTTTTCGTGAGTCCTTTCAAAGTCTCTACTTCGCGCTCATATTGGGGTTGATCGTGGCCTATATGATCTTGGCTTCTCAATTTAATTCTTACTTAGATCCGGCGATCATTTTAATGGCGTTGCCATTCAGTCTGACTGGGGCACTCTTGGCCCTGTGGGCCGCCGATCTTTCCATCAACGTTTTCAGTTTGATCGGAATTTTATTGCTGATGGGGATCGTCAAAAAGAATTCGATCCTGTTGGTGGAGTTTGCGAATCACAAAATGGAAGAAGGTTTGAGTGCCATCGAAGCCATCAAGATGGCCGGACCCACCCGCTTGCGCCCGATCCTGATGACCTCTATTGCGACCATCGCCGCCGCCATTCCCCAAGCGCTGGGACTGGGTCAGGGTGCTGAAACCCGGCAGCCCATGGCACTGGCGGTTGTCGGCGGAGTGCTGGTTTCCACCCTGATGACTTTTTTCGTGGTGCCCTCGATGTACGTCGCCTTTAAAAAAACAGCCAACCGACCACGATTGGATTTGGATTGATTCCGCACTGATTCTCAAACGGAAGACGAGTTGCCTCACATGGCTGGACAATTTTTAGTGGTCGAGCCATTCAACCGATCCAAAGGAGTGGTCGGTGCCGCGCACTTCGTCAATTCTCCCACGGGGACTCCAAAGCGGTTAAAATGCAACTCGGGAGCCAGGCGTCCAAGCGCGGGCTTTATGGCGGCCCTCCCAATTGATTCGATGATCTGAAATGGTCGTTGACCGATCTTGGCCTAATGAGTCACTATGGCCCTTCCATTTTTAACGATAGGAAAACTCATGAAAGCCGTGACTGAATTTCATAGCCTCACACTGATGAAGGGCTTGCAGGCCAAAACTGCGTTGACGTCAGAGGGCAAAACCCCCGAAGAGATTCAAGCTTCCCTGGGCGAAACCTTCAAGCTCGAAGGCGAAAAGCTCACCTGTTTCTTCAATGCCATCGACGTGGCGGGCACGAATCAACAAAATCTAAAACGAGTCGTCGTCATGCGCTTGACCGATGGCGAAATCGCGCCGATCAAGTCAACTAAGGTCGAAGAACTTTACTATGTACCTGAATTTCTCAACCTTGCTCCGCCAAAGCCACAGGCTGAAGCTGGCAAGGGTGGCAAAGGGCGCCAAGGTGGCGGCAAAAAACCGGGCGGTCCAAAGGGATCACCATGGGGCCTTTCTCCTGAAGAGAAAGCCGCAAAAAATAAAAAACCCGCCAACTAGCCATCTTCGCCAACGCAATTCGAATTGCCAGATTCAAAAAGGCCACGCTGATTCCAGTGTGGCCTTTTTCTTGTCATGAATCTGTGCTTGTTAGCTCAGTTGGGAAGTGAGATTCTATCATTCATTTAAAGGGGGGCCGATGTCACAGCACCTCAAATCTAAAATGGCCCGTCAGCTTTGGATCCACTCGCAGTGCTTGACCGAAAGGGAACCCTTCGGAGCCGGCCCCGCCGCTACGAAAGCGGCCATCGAACATTTGGGCTATGTTCAAATCGACACAATCAGCGTCATTGAACGCTGTCACCATCACATTCTTTACAATCGGATTCCAAAATATCGGCGCGAAGATCTTTTCGTGGCTCAGTCTAAAGAAAAATCCGTGTTTGAGTGCTGGACCCACGCCCTTTCTTACGTTCCCACTCGTGATTATCCACACTACGTCGCCACGATGAAGCGAACGGCCGCCAATCCGGGGCGCTGGTTTGCCTCAACCAAGCCTGAGGATCTGCGCAAAGTTTTACGTTTGATCAAAACAGAGGGGCCGATTTCAATTCGGGATATCAAAGACGATGTCCTTGTTGAAAAGGATCATGAATGGGCCAGTCGCAAACCATCTAAGCGAGCCTTGCAGTTGGGATTTTTCACAGGCCGGCTGATGATTTCCGAACGGCAAGGCATGCTCAAAAAATATGAACTGAGCCAACGCCATTTTTTATGGGACCGTCCCCCGAAGGCAGCTAAGCCCGTTGAGACTTTGGAATTTTTGTTAGAACGAGGCCTTCGCTCGCAAGGATTCGTTAGTTTACATTCCCTCTCATCAAACACGGACACTCGCAAGAACCTCGCCAAATTGATTGAAAGAAAAATCCGCACTCAAGAGCTGCTCGAAATTCGAGTGGAAGGCTATGAAAAAGACCCTCACTGGATCGTTCCGGCCACGTGGGAAATGGCTCAATCGGCAAAGTTGCCTGAAAATTCGCAGACCCACATTCTATCGCCCTTTGATCCGTTGGTGATCCAGCGGAAACGGCTGCTGGGCGTTTTTGGATACAATCACAAATTTGAAGCTTACATTCCACCTCAACAGCGGACGTACGGATATTTTGCCTTACCTGTTTTGCACGGCGACGAAATCGTTGCTGTCTTAGATCTCAAAACGGACCGTGTCCGCGGACGGCTTCTCGTCCAAAAATGGACATGGCTACCCAAACAAAAAACAACTCTGCGCAAAACCGCAATTGAAAATGAATTGAACCGCTTTGAAAAATTTCAATTGGAGCACCCATGAAACGCTGGGCCGCTCTCTTTTTAGTTTTGCTTCCGCTCTCGTATGTTCTGTGGGAGCAAAAAAATTCGAATCCCGTCACGAAACTTCGTTTGAAGCCTGAACAAATCCGTTCAACCCAAAGGCCTCCCGAATCCACACCCCCGAACAAAATCACTCGCAACTCGCCAACTTCAGAGGCAACTCCTGTGCCCGCACCGACTCCCCCCGCGACACAGATCTCGCCTCCTGTGCTGGCACCCGTCGTTCAGGCTGCCCCGGCTCCGTCTGAAGGATCAGCGTCGATCGCTCCGCTTTCAGCAAAGGGCGAAAAACTGGTTCGCTTCAAAATGGAAGACGGTGTCGCCGTCGTTCAAGGCGATATTGTCATCGGCGTACCAGAAAACCCCGCAGTCGATAGCGGAGTGGCGATTTCACCGACCCTCAAGCTTTGGCCGAGTACAGAAATTCCTTATTTCATTCCACCTCAGCTGGCGGGTCGAGAGAAAATTGAAGAAGCCCTTGAAATGTTTGCCGACACGCCCATTCGCTTTGTTCCTTTCGCCCAACAAAAGGATGTTTTGGTTTTTGAAGAGTCTCAGGGCTCCTGCAAGTCCTACGTTGGATTTGTGGGTGGAGCCCAGCCAATTTGGATTGCACCCAACTGCGGACCCGCTGAAATAGCCCACGAAATTTTGCATGCTTTGGGGTTTGTTCACGAACAAAACCGCAGCGACCGCGATCAGTTTGTCGAAATTTTTTGGGATCAAATCGAAAAAGAACATCGCCTGAATTTCGAAATTCTGCCCGACGAACTGATGCGGGTCAGTTTGCTTTCCGATTTCGATTTTGAATCGATGATGATGTATCCAACCTCCATATTCACTCTCGGCGGCCAACCATCTATGAAGTCAAAAATACCCAGCCACGAGATCTCCCCACGCAAAACCCTTAGTCCCAAAGACTTAGACCGTTTGAGCAAAGCGTACGGATTTCAAAACTAGGCCTCTCGCTCACTCAAGTTTGAAAACGAAACCCCTCATAGGATCTCCAATCAGCCAGGTCCAGTTCTCGCGCTTCCAATTCAGACTCCCAAATCACAGAGGCGCCCATGTCAACGTCAGACTCCCTCCCTGCTCCCACTCTTCCGATCACCGTCAAACCGCATCCGTGGCGAAGCAATTCGCTTGCGCACCTCGAAAAACGCGAAGGCTCGATCGCACACAAAAGTTCATAGTCTTCTCCGCCCACCACCGCATATTTTAGCGCGCGCTGAGGGGTTTCTGCACAAACTGTTTTTAACGCCTGGCTGATGGGGATTTTTGAAATCTCGAAATGAAACTGACATCGCGAAGCTCGCGCCATCTTCGTCGCATCTCCCAAAAGTCCATCTGATAAATCCATCATTGAACGAACACCCATGGACGCCAGTTGCACCCCTGCCATTCGCCGATTTCGTGGCAAATAGTGACGAAGCACCAGGCGTCTCTGATCACCTGAAAACTTTTTGAAAATTTCATTTGCCGAAGGAGAAAGGGATCGCGATTTTTCACTTTTTTCACCAACCCATGATTTGATCAAATCCAACCCTGCAGCCGAGTCCCCTAAATTTCCAGTGACGCAAAGAAGATCACCCGTTTTGGCCTGAGCTCGCGAAACGGCTTGCGAAGCTTCACTAGATCCCATGACGGTCAGACTGATCACCAGAGTTTCACTCTCGGTCACATCACCGCCCAGCAAAGCCACGTTTTGCAACACACACTCTTTTGAAAATCGATCCAAAAAGACTTTCAGCCAGGACCAAGGCCGGTTTCTCGGCAGTGCGAGACCTAATAAGCAACTCACCGGAGTGGCCCCTCCCGCTGCCAAATCACTCAAGTTCACTCGCAAAGATTTCGCTGCCAACCAATCTGCGGGAATCCACTTTGTCAAAAAATGAACATTCTCGATCAACAGATCCTTTGACATCACCAAATTGGAAAGTTGAGGCGCTAACGTCCGCAAATCTGCGCAGTCAGATCCCACCCACGAAGTCGTCGCAGAATCTCCCCGCCGAATTCTCGTGCAGGGAAGATTTCGAATATATTCAACGATTGCATTTTCACCAAGGTTGCTGATTTCACATTTGCTTGAGGTCTGCGAGAACATAGGGATCTCCCGATTGATATCCCTATCCTATCAAAATCAGAAAGTAACGTCAGCCTCCACGGCCATTTTGACCATCTCGCCACAAAGCAGTGCTGCTTCGGCTTGCGAACCCGTCAACGAAAATTCAGTGACGATGTTTTCACTGCCGTACACCACTTTATTCACTCCCACACTCAAAACCTTTTTTACCAGGTAGGGTGTGCAAGTATAAATCATACTCGGTTTCAGATGTTGAAAACCGGTGGCTTGAGGATTGGCCGCCTTCAAATGATCTTCGATGTCAAAAAGGACCTGACAAGTTTGCGCCAAATTTTGATTCTTGCTCAACAACACCGATAACCAGCCACTCAGTCCTGTTTTCTCACCCACTTGAGAGAGATACACGCCCCAATGACATTTACCGAGAAGCTTTGTGAACCGAGCGTCGTCGCTGGCTGGATCACCGACCACTTGCTTCTGCATGGACAAAGCCCCGCTGCCCAATACACCGCTGACCACGCTACCCAGGACACCACCCAATGGACCACCCGTCGCTGTTCCCACCGTCTGTGTCACGGTTTGAAATAATCCCAATAAGAAGCTCCAAGGACTTGATTTTTGATCGGCTGCAAAGACCGTTGAAGAAAAAAGGCAAAGAAAGACAACCAAAGAAACCTTATGTTTCATAAATACTCCCATCCCATTTTTAAAGATCTATTCCTTCCAACAAAGAACAGACCCAAACCATTTGCACCTTAGCTTGTGATCTTTCATCGAACCCAAACGACGAATTGGCTAAAGCACGCAGATGGCTAGAGCAAAGTCCAAGCCACTTCCTCACCCCCACGAAGCCCTCCGCACCGTAGAACTTTTGATTTCGTCAACAAAATGATGGCCACCCCAAAATCCCTCCACAATAAATCCCACTTTATCGCCCCAAATTTCGACGAACTCCTCCACAGGACCCACACATCCAAATTCCAAAATGTCGCCCAACCATTTTACAGGACCTCAATTGAAGACTCGTCCATCTCCCCCACGCCAAAAAATTCAATCGCCGCTGCGAAAGCAATCCCTTCGAAGTACATCTTAGTGCTGTATTGGAGTGCTACCGTGAACATGCCTGATTCGTGAATCTTTGCACTTCCCCACTGACCCTATTTTTCCTCGATACTGTAGCGCGATAAAATGGACTTTTCCACCAGCGCTGACGCCTTGTTGGCGACGTCTGTTTCCGATGCCGAGGTCCGACTCATTTCATCGGCGGTTTGAACCACTTCGATCAGAGGCTCACCTGCTGCAATGGCTGGATCAAAGGATTCATAGAGTTTGCCGGCGTCAGAAAAATTTTTGTCCATGAGATCTTGAATAGAGAACAGATTTTGCGGACGATAGAGATTGTCCGACGTCGAGTGCTCGACGGTGCGCTCAAAATATTTTTCTCCGCTGCTCAAACCAATGACTTTATTTGCTTCTGAATTAAATAGGCTGTGTCCATCACCAACTTCACAAACTGCAGTTTCACGCTCCCTCTCATTTTTTACTTCAGCGGCTGCTGCGATCGTTTTTGCTTTTGTTTTTTCAGTGCAACCGACCGTGGAATCCTGAATGAGATGAAACAATCCACCAAGGTTCATTAGAGCAGATCTAAATTCTGAATTTTTCCAGTGATGGCTTCTGTTCTCATAGCGGGCAATTGGCCTCAAATCTGTAGATGTAAAATCGTCCTCAGTGGGCATCGCGCTCAATCCTCTGTACCCCGACGATTCAAATAACTTGAGCTTCTGCTTCATCTGCCCTTCCGGAATTTTCAAAGCCGTCAACGCCTGTTGCAAAACGACTTTTCGTTTCTCAAAACCTTCGGCGGTGATCACTTCACCCTTGTTGGGCTGTGAAAGAAAGATGGGCTTGAATTTGGCTGTAGGCAGTAAGAAAAACCATGGTTCACCATTTTGTTTTCTGGGCTGTTTTAACAATGAAAACATAGGCAGAAAATGCAAGGAGGATGCCAATAGAAAAGGTAACTCCAATGTCGGCGGCGGAGTAAATCGAACAGGTCATTTATAGCTTAGATCGCTGAAGCCCCCTCCCCTATCGATAGCGATAGGGGGATTTTTTTGGCTGCAGTTTAATTTTTACTTTCGACCCAGCAAATGTAATCGTAGTTCTTAAAAATATCGCCGAGTACGATCCAACTTACATCTCTGGCGGTGCAGTGACTAAGAATATCGTATCTGGCGCTTTCGTACACCTCAGGAAACTCAGGGCAGTTATCGCCCGCGCTTTGGCATCTTTGAACCGCTTCTCTGAGCGCAATTTCGACTGTGTCTTGCTCATCAGACTCATAACTTTTTGCGGAAGCTAGCTGATGGCTGCCTAAAACGGCTAAAGATACAAAGAACACTTTCAAGAATTTTTTCATACGAACTCCTTGTTTTTTTCAGCTCATTTTCCAGAGCTGGGTTTGCTATCGGGTTGAGTAGACAATAACCCATCGCATCAATTTCCTTAAGAATAACTAAATTTATTTACGGATATTTTATAAATTTTAAATTTAATAAT
>CALCCV010000109.1 GCA_937900305.1 uncultured Pseudobdellovibrionaceae bacterium
CTTGGGCGGTATCTACGACGGTGTGTTGAGGATTCTGTGCCGCCAACCAGTGTCTGTAGTGATCAAGGCGAGAAACGGCCGGGCCAATGGTGTAATCTAGAATCAAATGCTGCAGGTCTGTGTTTGCCATCACACCAAATCGGTCTTGTTGGTTGTAATCATTGCGGAGAATCACAAAGTCGTGTTCAAAGCTGGCGTCAAAAAGGTCTAAAAAAACCTGGATGGGGTTCTCGTTTTCAAGAAACAAATTATCGATGATCAAAGTTTTTTCGTTGTAACCACTCAACGAAGAATCCGAATGCAATCGCATCATTCGCTCAAAATGCAGAGAGGAAATCAAATTGTCAGCGGAAAGTCCACTCTCAGACCCCACGTGGTAGACTAAGCCTGGAGAGTAAGAGGCTTCGACCAATTCCTTAAGTGAAGAGGTGGACTTCTGACGACTTTTCCATTGAGGACTTTCGGCCATCGAGCGATTGATCATCGCGGCCTTTTTTGTCGCTGCCAAAGTCCGAACAACCTTGCCAATTGCACGGGCGGGTTCCGAAGTCTTACTGTTGAAAATATGGTGGATCAAATAATTTTGGTGGGCCGCAACTCTGATGGTTTCCAGTTTGCTTCGGTCTAAGATCAATTCTCTGAGGGTGGCTTCCCAAATTTCAGGTTCATTGGGAATGATCATGCCGTTTTTGCCGTGTTCGACGATACCTTCATACGCTTTCACTTGCGAACAGATGGTGGCCAAGCCAAGGGCCGAATAATCCATGTATTTCAGGCCACTCTTGCCAATGTTAAAACCATTTTCCACAAGCGGGGACAAACCAATGTCAAAGGGACCTTGGCTTTCAATCCATCTGACAAACTGAGGATAACTGCCCGCTGCGCTGTCGGGAGGCTTGATCATTTTAAAATTGGGAAAAAGTTCAGGATTATTGGTTCCGCCAATAATGACAACTTCAACTTGGTCTTTAAACTCTTTTGCGATTTTTTCTAAAGGGTCTTTGATCAACAAAAGGTCTTGAGTGTGCGTCGGTGTTCCCATGTAAAGTATTTTCAACTTGTTCTCGGCAGGCGTTCTGCCGGGATTCTCGTCAAAAATTCGATCATCATGAGAGTTGGTGATCAATTCGACATTGGGATTGAAAAGCCGCATCTTCTTGGCCAAAACTTCCGTCGAAACCGTGATCAGATCGGCTTCCAATGCTTGTCGAGTGATAGATGGTAAGAGTTTGAAATAGTGATCATACTCAGAGTGTGAGGTTCCGATCCCTAACAGGTCATCGTCCAGATCGTAAATCAACCGGATCGAATATCTCTGCAGATGATTTAGATTGGTATTCACTTGGCCTGGATGACCAAGTGCCAGGCGCTGGGTGACCATGAAATCAGTGATGTAAAACTGAACCATATCAGCGGGCAGCAAAAATGTGTGCATGCGAATTTCTTCGAGACCACGTGTATAAGGTAAAACTAGACGAATGTATCCGCAGGCTGTCGGTACAGGATGGGCCGCATGAGAGTTCGTTTCACAGACAATGCTGCCGGTAAATCGACCTTTTCTGCGCACATCCATGATTTTTCGGGGCGGAAGGGGTTCCAAATACTCTCTTTTGTAAAAAGCTCTATCCAGATCGAGAGCCAATTGGGTGGGCACCGACGTTGAGTGGCCCAGAATTGCAAAAAACTCTCCGGTCAAAAAACACTTTTCGCGAAGTTCGTTAAAAAGTCTGGCAACCTGTGTGGCTTCGGGATTGACCTCCAAAAACCAGGTGCCTAGGCGAGTGCCAATGCGCGCCGGAAAGGACCCAATTCGAGGAGCTACAATCGGAAGCCCGCGCTCTAAGGCCAAATTCAGTGTGTAACTGTAAGTCTCAGGACACTGACCTGCAAACCAAACCAGGTCTGGAGAAAAGGCATCAAAGTGCTTTGAGAATTCATTTTCTTGATAGGGACCTGTCAACGTGAGGTCGTCGGGAGTTTTTTCACTCTGATCCCAGCCTCCAATGAGATGGAATTTCAAATTGAAGCCCAACTCTCGGGTTCTTGTCAGAACCTCTTTGACCACTTGGCTCCCTTTGTGAGTGACCATGGTGCCGATCATCAAAATTTTGAGTGGCTCATCGACGCGAATTTTCGCAATTTTGACCGGCGCCACAATCAGAGGTTGAGTCAGTGCATCATGAGGCACGACAAAGACCTTAGCGTCTCCGAAATACCTTTTGATTCGAGTCATCACGTCTTGGCTGGGAGCAATAACGCGTTCGGATTCTTCAAATAGCCATCGACTGTTTTCGCGCCAATTTAAAATATCCACTGGGTGATCTTTGATTCGGCTGGCGATGCAGCGATTGCAATCGAGGGGACCGGGTTCGCCGCAATAAGCGCCCGTCGCTGTTGTTAGGGTGACGAATGGACACACCGAAAAGTAATCGTGCACCGAAAAGTCGAAGGCCACCCCGAGCGTGCGAATCAACTTGCGAAGTGAAATTTGAAAACTCATGGTGTGATGAATGTGCGCACGACTCACACCGAAGCTTTCAATAGCTGCAACGAGGTTGTAAAAGTCAGATTCAGCAAAGTCCTCATGATAGTTGTCATAGCCGTCGCCGGTCGATAGTCTCACGAACTGCCCTCGGCCCGGCTCGGCCACGGGACGGAGAAAAACAAATTTCATTTCTTCTTTAAGTGCAGTCACCAGTTCGGAGATGTGTTTTTCTGTGCCTCCACCCAAGGCATGAGTGATGATGAGGCAAACCTGTTTCCCAGAATTTTTATAGCGGCCCGCCGTGATGTTGTTTCGCGAAGTCCGTCCTAGGTCGGCCTGGCAATAGGCTTGCACGAGGCGGTCATAGTGAGGATGCAATCGCAACATGGTTTGCCCAGCTTCCCGTTTTCTGACGTCGCTGCTGGAGCCAAAGCTCACGTTTCCGGTATGGAAAACAAAGGTGTCAAGAGCAAACAAATGTAAATATCCCTTAGCCGTGGCTCGCATGCAAAAGTCATTTTCTTCGCCATACCCTTTGCCAAAGTTCGCCTCGTCAAAAAAACCAACCTCATTGAGGCACTTTCTGGGGATGTACATGCAAAAACCCACGGCCGTCGGGATGGGCACACTTCGGCCTGCATTGACGTGAGAACAGATCGAATCCAAGAATTCTAATGATTCGCCTTCTGGCAAGTGGGAGATTCCAGACATCGTGGGATAACTGCAGATCGTGGCGTTGTTCGAAAATGGCGTTACAGATCCAACCTTTTCAAGCGAATGCGCCTGCAAGTACATTCGATCGAGCCAGTAGTTGTTCACCAAGGTGTCGCTGTTCAGCAAAACGACATCGGTCTTTAAATCAAACTGCATTCCCAAATTGACCGACTTCACAAAACCTAAGTTTTCAGAGTTGTAGATGACTTTAACGCGATCATGATCTTCCAAAGACTGAATGTATTTTTTGAGCTCTTCTTCGGGTCCACAGTCATAGATGATTAAAAATTCATGAGGACAATTGTTCCTGGCGGCAAGGGCTGAGACGAGGCAGTCTTTGGTGATTTGAAATCCTGAATACACGGGAATGATCACCAAGACCTTGTTGCCCAGAGGTAAATCCATCTGAGAAATCGGTTTTGAAAAACTGGAGACCTCCCATTTTCCGTGAGGAACTGGGGCCCGACCTTCATTTTTACCGTGGAGAAGAAAATGCCCTAAGGGAGTTAGGCCGCAATTCCGAATGTCGGGATTCATAATCCAATAGTAGTAAGTGTTAAAATTTGAACTTGGTGACCGCAGCTCTTTGGCGCCGCTATCTAGAAAATGGGCCAACGGATGAACGCCCATCGCTTTTACGTCGGGATTGGCATTGAGATAAAAGTTCGTGTCAAAATAGGGATTGGGATTTCGTCCTTCGGCGGCACCGTTGGCGGTGTAATGCTCTAAAATATTCGCGTCCGAGTTAGCGACGTCCTTATAGGTCGAAAGGTAGTACTCAGGAGAAAAGAGTTCATTGGGCCATCGCTTTTCTGAAATGCCAACCGACAAATAGTGCTCCAGCGGATTTCGGCCGTCGGCGCAGGCTTCGGGATTTTGATTGCAATAAAATCGGGTGTCAAAGAGCTCAGAGGGCCGTCGCATCTGGCTGGCGCCGACGCGAATAAAGTGTTCAAGCGGATTCATTCCACTGGATGCCACATCGGGATACTGTTTCAGATAGAATTGCGTGGAAAATACGGGATTAGGGTTGCGTGCGTGTTGGATTTCGCTGGATAGAAAGTGGAGGAGCGGATTCATATCAGCCGCTTTCACATCCGCGTTGGTTCCGAGGTAATATGCGCAGTCAAACAAGGGGTGCGTGGAACTTTGGGGCGCGCCTCTGGTGGTCAGAAAATGTTCCAATGGATTGATTTCGATCCCAGCTTTGGATGGGCCGGTTGAATAATGGGATAAGTTGAAAAGGACGTGAGGGTTTCGTCCTTCCTTGTAACCAAATTTCAAAAAATGGATCAGCGGGTTGAATTTGGCGTTGCGAACATCGGGATTTTGTTCGAAATAATAACTTGAACTGAAAACGGGATGGGGGTTTCGGCCCTCCAAGGCTCCAAACAGAAGAAAGTGGATCAGAGGATTGACTGTTGAATTCTTCACGTCGAGATTCTGCTCTAGATAATAAGTGCTATTAAAGAGCCAATGAGGATTCCGACCTTCTCGAGCTCCCGAACTCAAATAGTGTAGGATCGGATCAAGACCCGCCGCTTTTACATCCGGATTGTGAAGCAAATAGTAATTTCGATCAAAAAGGATGCTCCTTTTCAAGCGCCAATAATCGCTGTTCAGATATTTCAAGATTTTCAAAACCAACCGCTCCTTAAAGCAAAACGAGACTAATTAAGTTAAAACTGGAACACTTTCGTGTTGATGAGGCAAAAAAACCAGCAATTTCAATACGAAATGGTGCTATCAACACGAAAGTGTTCCAGTTTTAATAAGTTACGGGTTTATCGTGTTCGATAAAATGCCCAGAACTTACTTTCTTAGGTTTCATATTCAATTTATTTTCTGAATTGAACTCTTGGTTTTTCAGCAAGATGTAAGAGTTGTGATCCCAAAAATCACAATTCTTCGCAATATAGTGAACAACCATCGAGTTTCGACTGATTTTTCGATTGGTGCGGGGAAGGCCTCCATGCACCAACAAACCATGCCAAATGAGCACATCGCCCTTTTTGATCAGTACAGGTTCGGGCTTTGCATTTCGCTCAAGAATTTGTTGCCGAGTGAGTTCATGCCAGCAGTTGGCGATTTCAGAAATGACAGCTGCTGTTTCCTCGGGGCTCAACTTTTGATTTCGAGCGAGTTCGTATTTCTGAGAAAGCTCAGGAAAAGCCGCTATCACATCTTGACCACGAATCACTGGCCAAAGGTGGCTGCCTGGGTAGTAGAATAGAGGACCGGCGTCTGCATCCACCTCTTCAAGAGCGGTCCAAGCTCCAGCCATGGCCGTTGCGGGCTGCGTGTAAAAGAAAATGTTGTCCCGATGCGCGGATTGCTCGGTGCCAACCTCAAAAGAAAGTGAGCCGAAAAGAATCGGATCAGAGTGGAAAGCCCACTTCAAGAAATTTTGAACCTTCTGATTGAAAGCCACTTCCAAAGACTTTTTATTTTCAATGTGGAACAAACCAATTCGGCCACCGAAGCCGCACTCATCTTTTGTTTCACCGCAGCTGCCCCGAAATACTTTTAAATCCGCCAAAAGTTCATCGATGAGTTTGGGATCGACGACACTTTTTAAATGGGCGTAACCTTTTTCGGTCCATTGTTTCTGAAGCTCGATGGTTGGCGCTGACTGTGGCCCACCTCGACGGGAGCGCAGCGAAGACAATTGACTCAACAAAACCTGCAGCATGGAAACCTCTTGTTAAAGTCTTTCTAAAACGTAAAAAAACCTAGCACTACCTCCAAACAATGACCTCAATTTTATTTCGGTGACACAGCGCCTGATTAGACGGGTTTTCTGGGTCAGTCTGGACAGCCAAAAAAGTGGCGACGAGCGGTGCCCCGGGGGCACCTGAAATTGCCTTAGTGATCGAAACGAGGCCAGTTGAGATAAGATTTGTTCCAATGACGAATGAAAGGTAAGTTCTTTAGCAGTTTCAAGGGGAAAATTTTTGAATCTATCGCTAAATCCGGCTTTCTATTTTGCTCGCATGTCTTCGAAAAACCGACTCTGGGCCTTTAGCACAATCAGTCACCGACTGAGGAGCTTGAAGTTTTTTAAATCTCCATTGGGGTTAAAGCTCAAGAGCCTTCTCAAGCCTCTTTACAAAACTCTGACAGGACATCAGGAGTGGCAAGCGCAAACCACTCCCGTTGCAGACAGCCCCGCTCAGTTTATCTGGCCACCCGATTGGGGTCGGAGCGGTGGGCAGCCGCTCTTTTACGTCCATCTGAATCCTAAGGTTTTGCTGGCAGCGGCTTCTCGTTTCCGACTGCGCGTTTTTTTATATTCAGACTTTTCGGTCAAGGGCCACCACGCTCCTATTTGCGCGCAAATAGACCTCCCCTTCAAGGATTCATCAAGGATTGCAAAAGTTCGTCTCTCGATGCCACTACCAGAGGGACGATACGTCGCCCAAATTTATGACTCCGAGGACGACGGTGCGATTGCCACTATTGGGCTGCACATCCTCACGCAGGAGTTTGATTACAATAGTTACGCCCTTCAGCTGAGAGCAGAGAGAGAGAGCCGCAGCCGCCCG
>CALCCV010000110.1 GCA_937900305.1 uncultured Pseudobdellovibrionaceae bacterium
AACGCTAGGATCCCTCGTCTTACCGCGGCTGCTGGCACGAAGTTAGCCGATCCTTCCTCACAGGGTACATTCACTGTCTTATTCCCCTGCAACAGAGCTTTACGACCCGAAGGCCTTCATCGCTCACGCGGCGTCGCTGCGTCAGAGTTTCCTCCATTGCGCAATATTCCCTACTGCTGCCTCCCGTAGGAGTCTGGACCGTGTCTCAGTTCCAGTGTGACTGGTCATCCTCTCAGACCAGTTAGAGATCGTTGCCTTGGTAGGCCTTTACCCTACCAACTAGCTAATCTCACGCAGACTCATCTTCAAGCGAATTGCTCCTTTGACCCCTGGACTCGCAAGTCCCGTGGTCTTATGCGGTATTAGCGATCCTTTCGGAACGTTATCCCCCACTCGAAGGCAGATTATCTACGTATTCCTCACCCGTGCGCCACTAGGTATTGCTACCTCGTTCGACTTGCATGTATTAGGCACGCCGCCAGCGTTTGTTCTGAGCCAGAATCAAACTCTCCAGTTGTAATTCTGTGCATACTTATCTAGCTAATTAAAGCTAGGGTACGTTACTTAAAAAAATATATTGAGCCCGTACTTGTCTATTGTAGCTATTCAGTTTTCAAAGAACTTTTCTTGTTTCGAGGGAGCGTTTTATCTCTCTCTCTTTCTTCCCGTCAATCTTTTTTTTCAGATTCTTAGCGTCATTTTTTTCAGCTTCGAATCTTTCAAAATGATTGGTGGAGGCAACAGGGATCGAACCTGCGACCCCCTGCTTGCAAAGCAGGTGCTCTCCCAGCTGAGCTATGCCCCCAAAAACGTTCGAAAGTGGTGTGGTTTTGAATGATCGAGCCGGGATTGGCAACGCTTTTCTGTTGAATTTTAACTTTGGCGCTTGTGGCCGTAATTTTTTCTACAATTTTTGATGAATGAATAGGCAAAGAATCGAGCTCACAAAGAAAAGTGAGCGCATTGTTGGCAGAATTCGTTTTGTGCTTTGATTTTAGGCGGAAGCGCGAAGGCGACTGGAGGTGATTCGGTGGAGGAAAAGTCTTTGCTCAGACACGTTAAAGCCAATCCGCTCTGCACCTAGCAGAATCGCTAGATAAACTTTGATGAGAATTTCTAGCTCTGATTCGCCGGAGTCTCCTGCCACACAGTCTTCGATGGCGTCTGCTACGCTGTTCAGATCAGGTGTTGTGACGACCTTTGGAAGTTTATTGAGATCGAGACCACCGGGAGGGATTGGTTTGAACCCAATCAACTCGGAAGTGAGGAGAACTTTCGTGCCGTTGATGAAGTTGAGCTGCAAGAACTCATTGGAGTCATTGTCGATGCGGCGAAGAACTTCACTGATCTCAAACGGATTTACTGTGAGAATTTTTCCGTCGTTTTCTTGGGTGATCTGCATTTGGCCATGATCGAAAACTTTGGCTTTCAGCCCCTTTGACGAGGAGATGAAGGCCAACACGTGTTCACTCTCATTTGATAAAAATCGAAAATTTGAACTGCTCAAGTTTCCTCCGGCCAACGAGCCATGTGCTGTAATTCATTTCGGCGGAACCGTGAGAAACTTTACGAGCTAAATTGAGACTTTAGCAGAGAGAGTGTTGACGAACGCGGTCTTGTCTTTGTGGACAGTCACGATTAGGTTGAACATATGAATATAACTCGCTGGCAAGCTAGAATGACTCCAACTAAAGAAATCTTGATGGAATTGCTGACTCAAGAAGGTCTCGAGCCTCGGAGTGAAGTTTTGGCAGAGGGTGTGACTATCAAGGATCACCGGCATCCTTTAACGGAAGTCTTGATGGTCAGTGAAGGTGAGATGCTCTTAAACATCACCGGCAATCAAATCCTTTTGCGGGCTGGGGATCGAATTGAAATTCCGCCGAATACAAAACATTCTTATATGAATAAATCGCCGGGGCTCTGTGACCTCTTGGTGAGCTACCGGATATAGTTATTGTTCAGAAAGGTGCTCCACTTCGATGGGCACGGTTGTGGTGATTGGGGTTTCTTCTTCACCGACGGTTTCAACACCGACAACAATGAGTTCGCCTGCGGCAACGAACGCAACCTTTGGATCACTGACGGCGACGCCTCCGCACTTGAGAGGGCAACTGGCTTTGGCGGTGGGATAGGGTTCGCCTGTTATTTTATCGGCGCTAGTGAATTCGAGGTCGGAGAATTTAGAACCTCGGAAAACGGCTTCGAGTTCGTCGGGCTCAACAATGCAAGTGATAGAGCCGCCTTCAAAAAATCCGGACTCAAATCGGAGTTTCACGTAGATCAGACGGAAGGTTGAGTCGCTTTGCCACGTGAACTCGGGACGACCGTAGGTGACGTAAAGGCTGCTGATGTCATCTGTGGCCTCACCGGACTCTTTGGCGGCGCAGCTTTGAGTGGCGCCGGGAATTAAGATTGTTTTTTTAACTCCGAGGTTGATGAGCAGCTTGCTTGGTTCCTCCTCTTTTTTTCCGCATGAGAGTGTGAAAACAGTTGCCACTAGGCACATGGCAAATCGTCGGAGAACCGATTTTTTTGAGGGTCGTGTTTTCATACTTAGCTTATCGGTTGCTAAACGGAAATATTGAGATGCACCGTGGGCTGGATCGGCCTTTGGGCCTGGTGAGGCGAGGATTCTCAGAACGAGAACGCTCTCGGAGTGAGGGCGTTCTGATCATTTATAAGCTGACGTCGTCAGGACTAAGGGAGTCACTGGGCGCTTCGGCGGCGATGTCATTTACGATTCGGGGGGTGAGGAAAATCATGAGTTCAAGTTTGTCTTTTGTTCTAGTTTGAGATTTGAACAGGCTGCCTAAGACGGGAATGTCTTTGAGGAAAGGAACTCCGAATTCGCCGTCGGTAGAATCCGTTTGATAAATTCCACCGATGACGGCCGTTTGGCCGTTGCGGACAAGAACTTTGGTATTGGCGGACCGAGTGTTGATCGCGAAATTTTCATCTTCTATGGAGATGCCAGCATCCCGGAACGACCGATTGATATTTAAGCGCATGAGTACGGAGGAGTCGACCGTGATTTGTGGGTTGACCTCGAGAGAGAGTGAGAGAGGCTTGAAGGTGAATGAGGTTGTCGGCACGCCCGCAGAGATCGTCGTGGTGCGAACGGGAATCTCAGTGGTCTGGGTGATGGTTGCGGTCTCGTTACTAAGAGTGAGGAGCTGGGGAGATGAGAGGATTTTAACCTTTCTCTCGGATTCGTTGAGGGCAATTGCGGCGTTCAGGGTGCCGAGGCTATCGATCGTGCCGTAAGTGAGACGAAATGCAGCGCCACCCACAGATGAGATTTCGGACGGTGTGACGTTGAGGTTGGGTCGAAGCTGTGGGCCTGTGCCTGACGCCGGGATTGTTCCCCCAGCAAAGCCCCAGTTGACACCGATGTTGCGAATGAAGGCTTCTTTGGCCTCGATGATTTTAGCTTCGATGAAGACCTGTGAGGGGGCTCGATCGAGGCTTTGGAGAAGGCGCGAGACACGATCAAGGTGGTCTTGAACATCGGTCACAACGAGAGCGTTCGTGCGCATGTCACCAATGACTTTGCCACGCTCGGAGAGGAACTCTTTCACTTTTTTTTCGAGGTCGTCCACTTTAGAATAGCTGATGGGGTACACTTTGACTTTTAAAGTCTCGAGAGTTTTGCGAGCAGCGATAAGTCTACCGGCGTCTTCTTCTTCGGCTTTTAGTTCGGCGAGCGGAGCAATTCGAAGAACGTTCCCTTGACGGGTGTAACCTAGCTTTTTGGCTCTCATGATCATGAGTAAGGCCTGGTCCCAGGGGACTTGCTTGAGTTTAAGACTGATGGAGCCCTGAACTTCGTCGCTGAAGATGATGTTGGCTCCACTTTCGTCAGAGATGAACTTGATTGAGTCGCGGACATCCATGTTGTTCATTTCGATAGAAATTTTGCGACCATAAAACTGAGTATTGCCTGTGAGAAATTGGTAGAGCGATTGGCTGGAGAAAATTTTGT
>CALCCV010000111.1 GCA_937900305.1 uncultured Pseudobdellovibrionaceae bacterium
TGATGATTTCCTAAAATCAGAGGTAGGGAATCATGACTGCATTTAAAAAAACGAATCGGGCTTGGAAAGTATTTCCGACAAATTGGAATGAACTAACCTACAATGATAGAACTAAAAGAAATTTGCATTGGATGGGTGGTCCAGAAGGTCAAAAAAAGCTCCGTGATTTGCGAGTGGGCGTCGCCGGATTGGGCGGCATCGGTGGGAATTTGGCCGAGATCATGGTGCGACTTGGAGTTGGTCACATCAAGATTTGTGATCCTGACACTCTCGAGAATTCAAATTTGAATCGGCAAGTGATTGCAAATCGTCAGACGATCGGCATGAAAAAAGCGCATGCCTCAGCAATGGAACTTCGAAACATCGCCGAAGATTTTGAACTCGTGGTTTATGACAATGGCCTGACTCCCGACAACGCCGAAGAGTTTGTATCTGATTTGGACATGGTCATTGACGAGATTGATATTTTCCCCCTTCGCCCGAGAGTTTGGCTGCACCAGGCAGCCCGCAAATTGAATTTGCCGCTGTACTCTGGCCTAGTTGTGGGACTGGGCACCCACATTTTTAAGTTTCATGGTGACCAGTACACATTCGAAGATTTCATGATGAATAACGAAGCTGAAATTGATAACCCCTCTGCCAATTTCATTATGGATCGCATTTGCAACCCGGCACCTTCTTATCTCGAAGACCCCACTGCTCGCCAGAGTTACCAACGCACCATTGAAGATCGTGCGGTGCCAATTTTTGGGGCATCGACCTACATGGCCCATTCTGTAATTGCGATTCGAATGATTGCTGATTACATGGGTTGGTCGGAAAAATTTGGAGTTCCCCAGACGCCTGTGATGCCTAGCTTTTTGAAGATCGATCCACTCGATCTCAGCTTTCAAGTTTGCAATATTCAATCACTCACTGCCGTTGGTGACATCAGCCGTCGCAAGAAAAAAGTCGGCTGATGTTTAAAAGCTGTGAATCAAAAGCGAGAGTCGCGTAAAGATTGTCGTCTAAAGATTGATCAGATGTAAAAAAATTGATCACTCAGACGCAAGGCAATTCTTCATTTTACGAGGATTTCCGCAGAACCCAGAGATTCGACACGGCGGAATGTGAGAATCGGTAGAGTCCTGAGAAAAGTTTTGAAATGAGACGGACCATGGGATATAGTGTCAAAAGGCATGAGCAACTCAAACTTCCCCGATAAAGCAGCTGACCGCGCAATGTTGATTGTAGATCAAGTTGAACACCTGCGCGCCCTCAGTCATCTTCCCGAACATGATTGGCTCGATCTTTTGAAAATGACCTGGAAAGATTATTTTTTATTTCGGGCTGGGCAAAAGGAGCTGTCTGAATCTCAAATCAGTCAGTTAGGAAATTTTTTTCGCTTTGAGGGCGAAGAGTTTATCGAGAACGGACTTGATTATCAGGGTGTTGTGGAAAATCTTGCCTCGACAAATCGTTTTGGCAATCCACTTCCTGAAAAATACACGAAGGCTGCGCACGCTCGTTGCCGCACTCCTAGCACATCGTTTGATTTTTTAGAGCGTAAATTTGGCTGGCGACTGAAATATGATGTCCTTGAAAGATTTGGTCTGCGGGAAGAGCAGTTTTTAAATCCGTTTGCTCCCATCAGTACGAAACTCATGGCAGATATGACAAACTATCTCAGTTCTCGTCATTTTAAGGGTGCTGATTTTTTTGCGATGGGTGCGTACTCTTACGATGGCAATCAGATGTCATTGATCGCTTCGACGTTGTCGTCGATGAGCTCCGAAGCCGAATTGTACAGTTATACGTTTCATCAGCTGGTTCATTTGTACGAAGCCAATTGCACTTATCAATTCAATCTTCTCGACGAAAACTCGGGTTTGTTAACCATTCGCTCGATTCCTGAAATCGCTGCCGAAATGGGTGTAAAATACGTCGGTAGCGTTGGAACTTGCGCCGTCAAAGCCGGGATTTTTTCAACTTTGGGCTGCTACATCGGAAAGCCACCTTCGAATATCACCCACGTCACTTGTGAACACAAGGGCGGCGATGCCTGCCGCTTTCACATTGATTTCAGCAGTGCCCGCAAACGCGCTTGATTGTAATCGTTCAAAATCATTCTAAACAGTTTAAAGCTTAGAGGGCTAAGCGGCTTTTTTCGATGCTTGCCGACTGTCTGGCAGTAAACTGTATTCGGTTCGATTGTGCCAGATGTGCGAATGGGCCACCGCAAAGTTGCGACTCTCGTCTGTAAACTTTTGCAGGTATTGCAGTTGGACGAGTTCATCAAACAAGTGCTTCACACGAATTGGTTCAAGCACAGCATTTTGGGAATCGAGGAGCGGTTCAAATCCCCAGAATTTGATGAAATCTCCGGTTTTGAATCTTTGCGTGGCGCCGGCTACGATTTTATCGATTCGCAGCTCCGAGTGATAAAAGTAGAATATCACTTTCATGATTTCTTTTATCTGTAAAACGAGGTCGCGATTTTTTCGGACATCGGGCGAAATAGTCCAGGACCCCACGTAGGCAATGTTTTGGTGGAGTCTTTCGCAGGCAGCAACGATGGCGCGGAGAGTTTCGGCGTGTGGCTTGGCACCGGCTTGCTCGGCCAAAGTGATTCCTGGAAATGAAATTCGATGACGACGACACGATTCGAGATTGGTACTTTTGAAGGCTAAGACAGGTCTCAACTGGAAGGGTGTATCGCGTTGGCAAATGACGATGTGGTCGCAGATGAAATCCGTGGTATCGACGGGCAAAACGCCCTCGGGATATTCGCAATGATAACCTTGAATCTTCAGTTGGACGATCTGTGCAAAGAGGCGCTGAACTTCAGGATTGTCCCAATTGTCTGAAGCATGGCGAACAATAGCGATTTCGAAGTTCTTGGATTCTGTCATAGTAGCTCCATTATCGGTCCCATTTAGATTTTATGAAGGCCCCGAAATAAATTCTCAATCTTCTATTCAACTAACGAGCAGTAAAATATAATGTAAAAAAAACTTGTTGAGAATCTGGCTGGAAATTGCTTTGTCTAAATCAAGCTGCGATCTTTTCTGTGTTCGTGTCTTCAGAGTTGCTGTTTTTATCTCTCTTAAATAAGTCGTTGGCCATTGGTCTGGCGGATGGCCAGAGGTAGCTAGTGTTTTGGTGAGCCTCGAGGCGGTAGAGGGGGTGGCTCATCAGGCGGTCATTCAACTTTTGCAAGTTGTAGAAAGGCACGCTGGGAAAAAGATGGTGGGTGAGATGGAGGCCGACCGCGTGGGGACTAAAAAGTGCTCTTTCAAACCAATTTTTGGTGAGGACATTGCGAGTGCTGTTGAGTTCGTGGGTTCGAGGCAAACCAAAATGTTCAGCGACACTTCGCACCCTTTGCAGAGCGGGAAGGACAAAGAGATACGGAATCATCCAATACCAAATCAAGCCAGAAGCGACTTGAAAATACGAAGCCACTGCGATGATGGCTCCGTAGTAAGCAGCTCTTTTCGCCAACCGACGAAGTTGTGGAGCGGTAGTCAGGTTTTTCAAAGGCAAAATCCCGCAGAAGAGAAAGCCGATTTGAATCCACTCCTTGGGCCCATTCCAAAGGAGAAATTTTGGTGCAGTCAAAGCTGGAAACGACTTAGCCATCGGAAATTGCCATTGGCGAAAAGGAATCTTGCGAACCCAATCAGGGTCCTGTTGCGAATTGAGATGGCGGTGATGCTTGGCGTGATTTTCCCGATAAACCTCTGTGTCAAATAGCACAGGATATGCCGCAAAGAGATCGCTGATCCAAGTGTTGATCTTGGCCTGCGGGAAGAGGCGAAAATGCGCAGCCTCGTGAACCAGCACAAAAAGCCCGTGCTGGCGACCAGCGATGCACAGGAGGGAGGCGAAATAAATCAAAGGATGAGGCCAAGCTTCACTCAGGGCGATCGCTGTGACAATCATGGTCCAATCGAAGATCAAGGCGCGCAGAGAACGGGAACTTTGAAGACGTGAAAATAATTTCACTTCTTGCGTAAACGCCTTTCGCAGAGCGAGTTCCATGGGTTTTTGGATCTCGAACTGAGATGTATTTTCGTCTGTGCCTTTGATCATGGCTTCCTATCGGCGCCAAATTGGCAATCTTGAAGCCAACTGTCTCAAGGATTTTCATAAAAAATTAATAACTTCGAGACTTGCGCCAATTTGAATCCTTCTGCAAAGATAAATTAACAACGTTTTGGAATGAGAATGTCCATTTTTGGAATGGCAGATCATTCTGATGATTTCCAGAGATTTTTGGAGAGCGACCCTGTGAAAGATCTAAAGATGAACGACTTGAATGAGGTTCGTCAGCGGCTTTGGCAGATTGTGCCCGATGACTGTGGCCGAGCGTTGTTGCTCTTGGGCGAGCAGTTCGAGATCCTCGATGGCAATCTTCTGGGACGTCAAATTGCGGGATGGACAGGCGAGATGGCGCCCACCTGTCGCCTCTGGGATTGTGTGACGGCTCCTTCGCATTGGGCGCTCAAGCACCTTTCGGATCAACTCGAAGACTCCGATTTGAGTCGCATTGTAACCAACGACGAAATCTTTTTCAAAAACAGCGTTGAACGGTGGCGCTGTCACTTGAGTCGCCACCGCGACGGTTACCTTTTGCTTTTGGAGAATCGCACAGAAATGCACTCTGCAACACGAATGTTGAATGTATTTTCCCGGCTGACAAAACTGCTGGGTTCTTCACTGCAGTGGGATGAAACTATCGGAGCTTTTTTTCAAATCGCGATTCCCGAACTTGGCGATCACGCGGTGGTGTGGTGGTTCGACGACTTCGAAAAATTCCAGAGCTCGCGTTTCTCGGCGCTGGCAAACGTAAGTGAAAATGTCCATCAGTTGCTCGAAAATGAAGATCTCCCGTTGCGGGTGATTCAGTCGAGCCAATCTTTGTTTTTTTCCGGCGGAAGTTTGACCTTCTTTGATCCTGAAATCGCCGCGA
The DNA here is from genome assembly GCA_937900305.1 of uncultured Pseudobdellovibrionaceae bacterium. Taxonomy (GTDB): domain Bacteria; phylum Bdellovibrionota; class Bdellovibrionia; order Bdellovibrionales; family Bdellovibrionaceae; genus CALCCV01. Next base: position 4,955 of record CALCCV010000111.1, read on the forward strand.
TATTGCAGCCCCTCCTGGCGAAGGTTCCGTCTGTATTTTGTCTGCCCTTGAAGTCGGGTGACAATGTTTTTGGTGCAGTGACTTTTGTGAGTGAGTTGCGAGCTTTGAATTTGGAAGATTATGCCATCGCTCAAGAGTTGGTGGGTCGAACCTCGAGTGCTTTGCAGAATGTTCGATTGTACCAGGAGCTTCGCGCTGCTCAAGGTGAGTCAAAGGAAGCTCGCAAGGTGGCAGAGACCGCAAATCGCGCCAAGTCTTTATTTTTGGCAAATATGAGTCATGAAATTCGTACGCCACTGACCGCAATCATGGGATTCACAGATTTGATTTTGGATTTTTCCTCCCCTGACGGTTTGGAAATCAATGCCGAGCGCGTCTCGGAGTGGGCGCAAAAAATAAAAACTAACGGTGAGCATTTGCAAAGAGTCATCGAAGAAATTTTGGACATTTCAAAAGTGGAATCGGGAAAAATGGAGTTTGAACTGCAAACCACTCCCATTCGACCTCTCTTGCAGAATTTAATGAGCACCTTGCGCCCCGCTGCCGAGAAGCGGCGAAATCGTTTGCGAATTGTGCAAATGACCTCGATTCCCGAAGTTATCGAAACTGATGCCACTCGCCTCAGGCAAATTATTCTCAATGTAGTTGGCAATGCCATTAAATTCACTGAAGAGGGTGTCATCTGTGTTGAGCTTCGCCACTTGCCAGAGACCCAGCATCTGGCGATTCAGGTTCATGACTCCGGAGTTGGCTTAAGTGCCTCGCAGGCCCAAAAATTATTCCAACCGTTTACGCAAGCAGATCTTTCTCACACGCGAAAATTTGGTGGAACGGGTTTGGGTTTGTCTTTGTCTAGACGCCTGGCCTTGCATCTTGGCGGCGATGTGCGGTTATTGAGATCCGAAGAGGGCGTGGGATCCGTCTTCGAAATCTTAGTGGGCACAGGACCGCTTCACGGGGTTTCTTTCTCTCGATTTGACGACGAAATTCTCGAGCCCGCGAGAGGAGTATGGCCAATGTCTTCGACTCATATTTTTGCGAGTCTGAAGGGCGTGCGAGTTTTGTTGGTCGAGGATTCCCCGGACAATCAGCAACTCATCAGTCTTTTTCTGGAGCGTGCCGGAGCACAGATTGACACAGCCAAAGACGGGGGAGAGGCTTTGGCGAAGGGCTTGAGTGACAAGTCAGACGTCATTTTGATGGACGTCCAAATGCCGATTATGAATGGGTATGAGGTGACTCAACGACTTCGGCAGGCAGGCATTTCGCGGCCCATTTTTGCTTTGACAGCGCACGCCCAAATCGAAGAGCGCCAGATGAGTTTGCAGGCTGGTTGCGACGAACACGTTTCAAAACCCGTGAATTACCAACAATTGATTTCTTTGATCGCAAAATATGCAGGTGGCACTGGCCACCCGCAGATCAAGATGCACTAGAAATTATTTCCAACCGATGACTTGGTATTTTTTTCGAGATAAGCAGTTTTTAACGTATCGCTGCTTCAGCTGATCAGGTGTGAAGTTGTCTTTGGCTTTTTCGCCGGCGTACACGACAGCCGCACCAACTCCGCCACCAATTGCAGCTCCTCCGACGGCGGTTCCCAGATTTTTACCGCTAGCGGCACCGAGAACTCCACCAACCACTCCACCAACCACTGCGCCAACAGCGGCAGTTCGGCCCATTTGTTTCATCATGCGATCTTCTTTGTGTCTGGCCAAATACGAATCGGCTTTGGCTAGGCAAGTGTCGATGTCTTGCTCGGCTTGAGTTTCGCCGACCTGCTGGAGTTTTGGATTTTCATCCAAAATCGGTCGGTAAGAAGCGCAAGCGCCCAAGAAAAGAAATGTGGGCACCAAAATCAGAGACATTGAATTTTTCGACAGCATGGTTTATCTCCCAATGATTAATGATCGTCCGTCGTCACAATGCTCAACTTTGATCGAACTCCAAGCTTTGCCTTCGAAAGACGACGGTTCGTTGGAAACTTGAGCGTTCTTCAGCTGATCGTCGGTGAAGTGAGGAATGTCCAACTTGATGTCTCGGCCAATAATGCGGTTACCTTTCAAGTTCGCCCAATGAAAAGTGCTTTTTCCATCTTTAAAGACTTCAACCTCAAATAACAGACCGTCTTTTTGCGGCTCATCATAATGCTCGTCTTCGTAACTGATTATAATTTTTTCGTTTTCGGGCTTCAGGCAGACGATAGGTGATGCAAAGGCTGCAGAAGACACGGCAGTGAGGGCAAGGGCGCAGAGTAAACTTTGGAAAGACATATATTCTCCTCTTAAGAAGGTTAAAGACTCTTTGGGAGTTGCAAAGGGCCTGCCGACCCAGATGGATTAAAATGGCCAAGACTGAAGATTTAGGAAACGTCATTTTGTTTTGGCGCACAAATTGTGGCCTTAGAAAAATTTGGATTCAAATTTGGGTTAAAAAAAAGCCGCCTGGATGTCCAAGGCGGCTTGAATTCTCAAATGGATTTTGAAAACTGTTTGGAGCTTCGAAGTGAGGATCTGGATCTATTGGACCATCAGCTATTGGGCCATCAGTTTTTCAACATCGAGTTTTCCACCCGTGACGGTCTTTCCTTGCAGAGCGGGAACGGCTTTCACTGATGCGAGGAGAGCTTGTTTGACGTCGCGGAAATTTTTCTCGGGATGCTTTGACCAGTACAGTGCTGCCGCGCCGGCAACGTGAGGTGTGGCCATGGAAGTTCCGTCCCAAGTGGCGCGGATGCCGAGATAATCAATCACAACGTTGGAGTAGTTTTGTTTCACCATCGTTGAGAACACGTCGACGCCGGGAGCGCCGAGATCAACCATCA
>CALCCV010000112.1 GCA_937900305.1 uncultured Pseudobdellovibrionaceae bacterium
CCAGTCGCCTGACACTGGAAACTTAGCGGTGATATTCAAATCACCCACGGCTTTAACCTCTGCCCGCGACGACATTGAAAATGCAACCAGCACCGCTAACAGACTGACCGCCGTAAGGAGACCGAATTTCTTTTGCATCCTATTCCTATTCACCACATTGATCGTCGGCCATGATGGATTTCGCAAGCTCATCAGGACTCAACAGTTTGATTTGCTCGAGTGTGGCGGAATAGCTTTTAATCGACTCATAGCTCACAGAGCTTCCACCCTCTGTCATGGTCGAGCGTTTGATTTGCAACTCTGCAACCAAAGCGGCACCCGACGATCCACACGCCGAAGGAACTTCACTAATCACCAGCTTAAGTTCCTCTGTCGGAGTTGCCATCCCCAGCTTCGTTCGCATAGCTTGAGCAAACTTCGCACGACTCATCAACATTGGACTTGCCACCATCGCGTGAGCGCTGGCTTGCAAACCCACGATAGCTGCAATCACCACAGCGCTTCTCATTTTATTTTTCACTGTCCTATTCATCGATCCTCCTTAAGTTCTGAAATTAAAAATAGTCATTTTTGAAATGACTTTGCGGTCACTTGAAATCTGATTTTGTGAAACTGATTTTGAAAATTTAAATTACAGCAAATGACTCATTTCGGAAACTGCATACATAATTACAGGTAAATATCACAAATGGCGAGATTACGGCAAATTCGGCTCCGCCGTGGCATTTTGCTGTTGATACTGAATCGCCGTGAATTGCCATACGATGCTATCAATGAGAGCCCACAAGATGCTCTTCTCTGCCAGACTCACTTGAGAATCCATTTGATAAAGAGAATCGATTCTTGCCAGATACTCCTCTTCGCGTTTCGGATCGACAGCGTACGACACTCCCGCTTGCCAATCGCGGGCCAAGTCTACCAACATTGATTTCAACTGAATCTGAAATTTCAAATTCGAAAACTGAGTTTCGAGTCGCACGGGTCCGCCACAGCGAAAATAGGTGATCCATTGCTGACATCCCTCGAAACTTTGCGACGTACCATTCTGGCATTTTGCCGACTCATCCTCCAGACCATAAGCCTTCCAAAAAGTAGAAGCGGCAACAACATGCAAAGGACTGTCAAAGCCCGAATCAAATTTCGAAAAAGCATACTTCGGTGTCAAATACACAAAGCCATGAACTTCATTGAAAGAACCGGGTGTCGAATTTCTCTCGCGAATGGCTCCGATATCGCCAGCCTGAACCACCTCATTTTCCCTAAGCGGTCGGCAAGCCTTCGACTCCTTCAAAACCCAAGAGAACTCTGGTTCCGAAGCGTAAGCCCACTCACCCCTCAAATCCTTCAAATACATTGTCGAACCCCAACAATTCGCGCCATCGGTGGCATAAGGTCGATCAATCTTAGTTAAAAGCACATCACTAAAAATGGCACGCTGATCCAGCTCACAACGATCCGACGGCACACGCGACACTGCAGAAATCGAAGATCCATGGCCCTTCATTTTTTTCGCCAAAAATTTCGGTGGCAACGCCTTTCCAAGAGCCGATTCCAACAATTGAATCTGCTCACACGTGTCACCAATGACCACGGAACTTGAAGGCCCAAATCCGCTTTGCGCTTCACCTGATGAAGTGCAACCAAAACCAAGCGTGAGAACTAAACTTAAAAGATCTGTGATCACTAGAGTTTGACATTTCACAGCTTCCCCTCCCCTGCAAAACTGAAAAGGTACAGGCATCGCGATGTCTTTTCAATGAGGCCTGTGAAATCGTCAGGATTGTCAAAATCTTGGACAGTTGAGAAAATTAATGCCGTTTAGTTAAGCCCATACCACCTCGTATTTCTGTAGGGAAACGGACTCTGCGGGGATTTGATCTCGCGTTTGTAAGAACGAGAATGGCGGGTCCGTTTTTCCGTGGATCTGTTTATAAGTTCGACAAGAGCTTTGAGAACATCTCGAGTTCGCTGATA
>CALCCV010000113.1 GCA_937900305.1 uncultured Pseudobdellovibrionaceae bacterium
GCTGATTGTTGTTCAGGTTGAGAGACTCTAGACTCTTAGAACAAACCCATGAATGCGATATTGAGTTAAACGAGAGATTGAGTTTCTTCAGATAAGCTAGTTTTTCGATTTCTCTCACTGCATTTTTGAGGCAATTTCCAGTGAGATCTAAGTCAACAACATTTTTAAATTCAACAAAAATTGCACCGGCTGTTTCCGGACGAAGATAAATCTTCATGGCACCATCGGCAGTAGAACCCATTTCGGTAGAGAACATCAAATTGAACTGACGTGGTTCCGTTAACCCTTCAGCACCACAATTGGGACATTTCTTTTTATCCTCACCCAAGTGATCCGCGCGAAATCGCGACTTACAGGCTTTACAATCTACCAACGGGTCCGAAAATCCATCAACATGGCCCGAGGCCTTCCAAACTGTCGGATGCATCAAAATGGCAGCATCAAGACCCACAACATCGCTCCGTCGAGTCATCGCCTTCCACCAAGCTAATTTCACATTGAGTTTCAACTGCGCGCCCAACGGACCGTAGTCCCAACATGAATTGAGACCACCATAGATCTCGCTGCTCTGAAAAACAAAGCCTCGCCTTTTGGCTAAGGAGACCAATGTCTGGAGATCACTGAGTTTCACTTTTTCCATAAATATTTCCGTGTCTAGTCAGTTTTGAGGGCTGATAATGGAGACACATGTTCTTGCAATTTCAAAGTTGAGGCAAGGGATTTGTCTAAAAGGCTCCAATTCTTCATTGGCTTTATTTTCGGCGCAGGCCTGCTCTTAGCACTGCATCTCCGAGCAAAAGAAGCTGTTACCAAGGATCACATGAACGAATCGGCGATCAAAGTGCGTGAAGAAATGATCTCGATTTCTAAGCAGCTCGGAGTGACTTGCATCTATTGTCACGATACGAAAAATTTTCGCGCGGCCACGATGCCGACATGGAAAACAGCGTTCGATCATATTCGAATTACCAAATGGCTCAATGAGCAGGGTTTTCGTGGCCACCCAAAAATCGATTGTTTCCTCTGTCACCGCGGCCAAGCCAAACCCAATTTTAAAATGGAAAAAAGCGAACCCGAATCTTAGGTTCGCTTTAACGTCTCGTAGGCCGCTTCCAAAAGCGGAAGATCTTGGGGCTTTGACATTTTTCTGAGCACTTCCATTGCTCCATTTATTTTTTGCAAAGAGCTCCCCGGGGTGATGCCCAAAACTTTATAGGCTTCATATTGATCGCCGCGGTACTGAAAGAAAACTTGCAGCGAGCGAATTTCACCGCCGCCTCGCTGTTCATCATTGGAAAATCGCGTCTGTCCTCGGCGCACATCAAAGCGGCTCGGGTTTTGGGATTTGTAGCGAACGCGACGAAAAAACCAGATCCAAACGACAATGAGAATTAGATTGAATATAAACCACTTTTGCTGCATTTGATCTGACAGTAACAAAGGAATTCCCGATGTCAAATAGCCCGTTCGAACAACAAAAGGTCATCCCAGGTGTCCGGCAAATTATCGCAGTCGCAAGCGGAAAAGGTGGCGTTGGAAAGAGTACAGTGAAG
>CALCCV010000114.1 GCA_937900305.1 uncultured Pseudobdellovibrionaceae bacterium
ACACGACGCTCTTCCGATCTCGCGAACCTTTGCTAGTGGGTTCGAATTGTAAAAAAACTTGGTGAGCATTTCCTTGAGGTACCCGCAACAAGAGTTCGCCGTTTGAGTTCTTCGCGAGAATCTGGGGAACTCCGTCGACTTCAAGGTATCGAACTCGGGCTTCCAGCGGCAGGGGAATTTCAGCCAACCCTTGGTTGTCGATAGAAAAGGTGGCTTCACCGAGGGCCGATGTGGAGGGAGACCAAAAAAATCTGTAGTTGGCGTTTTGCACGGTGAACTGCAGTCCTTCAAAAACCTGGACTTCTTTGGCCGTCCATTTTAGGTGGTCCGTTTTTTCCATTAGGAACGCTTGTGCTCCGGTGAAGTGGGGCGAAATGCCCACGTCTTGGAGGGAAATTTTCTTTTGTGCGCCGGTGACATTCACTTGCAAGAGCGGGTCGTTTTCGAAGAGCAACATCTGTCGACCTTTGGTAAAGGTTGGTACAAATCCGTCACCTGTTAGTCGACCTCTCCAAATCATCTGCGATTCACCCGGGGGGAGTTGCGCCGTCACTCCGGCGTCTTTCTCACTGTGTTCTAAATTCGTCGAGATCTTTTGCAAGATCTCTTGGTTCTTTTTGGGAAGAGTTAAAGTGAACACTGAAGAATTTGGATTATAAATCGAAAACTGATACTCAAATTGAACTTCGTCGGACTTCACCGTGAGCCGATATCTACCAGTCACCGAAGGTTCTTGAACCGGCCCACCAGGAGCCGCGAGACTTCGCATGCGCCGGTAAAAATGCAACAGACGCCCCTCTTCTTGATCTTCCATTTGGATGTCGGCATTGTTTGCAGACGCTTGCACCGAGAGAGCATTGCGAATAACAAAGGCATTTTCTTGCCAGGTTTTGAATTGCATTTTGCAACCCATGTTGAATCGATCCGCTAAAGGCAACAGCAGAATTTCCGTCGGAGTTCGGGTGATCACTGCGCTCCCGCTGCAATCTAAAATTTCGAGATTGGTGGCGTCGCTGATGAGGACCACAGATTCCGCTCGTCCTGATACGACACCCTGAACCTTGAGCTCTAAGTTTTGCCCATAATCTCCCGAGATTTTTACAGTTTGAATGGAGGTGAGATTGGTTTTTTCGCTCTGCTTTCTCAAGTCCAGGTACTCTTGCATGGGCAATGTGACTGAAGAAGAGCCAGCCGAACCGGCAGCCCCCGAGACATTGCTGAAAAGAATTGCGCTTGCGAGAACGGCGGCGAAAAATTTGCTGATCGAATGGCTGATGGCATCGTGCAAACTAAACCTCACTTTATTTTTAATTTCACTTAATTCTTGCTTTCGGCAATAAGGTCCATAGAATCTCGAACGGTTCAAAAGGAGTCAAAGATTTCCGAGGGTTGTCTCTGTTCATATCCGGCTATATCTGGGAATTTGATTGTAGGCATGTTCTTTCGATTCATTCTTAGGTATATAAAGATTAGGCAGTCATCCCCCAGAATTGTCAGTTGCAGATCTTGATATGGCTAATGAGTCAAATAGGGTGGCTTTATAGCTGGTATGAAATCTGCAATAACCTGTTCCTGAGAACTGTTTGTAATAAGTTGGTTCTAAACAAGGAGAAATAAAATGACACTTACAAAAATCGTATCGTTGGTCGCTTTGTCAGCCGCTATGTCTTTGACTGTGGCTTGTAGCAGCAGCCCTAAAGAAGAAGTTGCTGCAACTGAGCCAGTAATTGAGCAAACGGCTTCTGAAACACCTGCTGTTGAAGCAGCACCTGCTCAACAAAACATGAACCTTGGTTCAAGTTCTTCAGGTCTTGGTCACTAAGATCTTTTGACCCTAAATTCTACTTCTGGGACTTTCTCCTCACGTAAAAATCGCTGAGTTGAGATCCCAGTTGGTAGGACGAACTTCTCAACGCCCTTCTGAAGTCTTTTTCGCACTGATAGGTGAGGAGAGCCTCGAGGGCAGCGAGTGAGTTTTTGAGCGCGTCCACATAATAGATCAATTGTTGACTCGTTATCAGCGCCAAATCTGGCCGTGCCTCTTTGATCTTGTCTCGAAAATGCTTCGTTGAAGCACATGAAAATAATCCCAACAATTTTAATTTTTCATTTTCCACAGAGTCTGCCGTCGATTTCACTGAGTTCGGTGCGCGCGATTCCTCAGGTGAAAGTGGCTCTTCCTTATCTTGGCTCTTGCGATCGAGGTCGGCGTCTGAATCTTTCGCAGGTTCTTCTGGAGTCGGATTGCTGACGGTGGATGTTTGATGGCTTTG
>CALCCV010000115.1 GCA_937900305.1 uncultured Pseudobdellovibrionaceae bacterium
AGTGATACAGAACAACTTCCTGGCCGCTAACCTCGTGGCCCAAAGCGGAAGAAATGTTACTTTGAGCATCCGCATCTACAACCAAAACACGTGCACCATATTGGTTTAACCGAACAGCTAGATTGAATGCACTGCTAGTTTTCGAGGAGCCCCCTTTTAACATTTGAAAACTGATAATTTGATGAGGATATCTAAAACCACGTTGTTCAACCAGAGCACGAACTGCGGAGGGGGTATACGCCGTACGATTGCCCAGTGTTCCTGACTGGACCCCAAGTTTTGTTGCCTGCATGGCTATTGATTGGTTTTTAACTCCAATCAGTTTTGCCAACTCAGGTTGAGTTATAAGGTATTTTGTGTCCATTCCGCCTCCTTACGGTTTTATCGTTCGATGTTTATAAAATCGTAAATCGACATTTTTAGTAACGTCAAACAATAACTAAGCGCAAACATTTGAAAAGAAGACATTTTTGAGAAACTAGCTTTTGGTCGAGACACAAAGGGATTTGAGTTTGAGAACTCCAAACAAGCATGCTTGGAAAAAATTGCGCTACACTTGATGTCGGCTAAAACCGACCAGCATTGTTTCGCGCTGATAAGCCTTCTTTCAGAGGGACCTTTGGTGTTGCGTAGTATTCGCCGTTTGAGCTTTCCATGCGGACAGTTTTCCAAACACCAAGAATTTGAATTTGGAATACGTCGCCACTGGTCATTTCGTCGTAATCGAATTTCTCATCGCTGTAGCGAATCGCCCAGCGACCAGTGTCGACTTTGACGAGCTTTCCAACTTTATCCAATTATTGACCAACACTTTTAGCAGTTCGGAGTCCGGTGAAACTTTGAAAAATCGCCGGATCACGTTCGAAGAGCTGCATCAACCTTCGAGCGGTGCCAGATGGCTTTTTATTTCCTTGCTCCCATGCTTTAACTGCGGCGGGCGATACACCAAGAATTCGCGCAAACAAGGGCTGACTCACTCCGAGAATATCTTCTCGGAGTGTTTTGATTTTCTTTTTCGAAAGGGCTGGCGGCGGCTCGGGAATTTCAAGCTCAGTCGTTCTGAGATCAAGCTTACCACGCTCGTGTTCAATTGCAGCCGTTAGCCCCTCTTTGAGATCTTCAAAAAATTTATTTTGCTTCATTTCTTACTCCCTCGCGTTTGATTGCTTCCACCAGCTGCTTCAAAACACGCTTTTCATCCTCACTTAAATTCTCTTGTTCATTTTTTGCATAGAGGACGATTAAATATATTTTTTCAATATCGGGCCGGTGAAGGTACGTCACTCGATAACCACCGCTTTTACCCTTGCCCTTTCCTTTGTGGCGCATCTTTCTAAGTCCACCGGTGCCAGGAATCACATCGCCAGCCTCTGGATCCTCCAAAAGAGCTTCTTGGATCTCTCTTAGAAGTTCAGGCCCTTCCGAAAGGGCGTCGAGGTAACGACGAAATGGTGGTAGTTCAACAAAGATGCGAGTCACGATACTTTGTAGTATATACTACTTTGTAACATATCGGCAAGATAATTATTCCTCTTAATGGAACATAATTTTTGATTTAAACGACTATGCTCATCGGGTCCATAAACGACCGTTTTCTTTACCGTTTTATCAGTTGCTCATTTTTATCAATTTGAGCCATCCTAGCTGTCATAAAACTCGGTCCCAAATCAAAGTCTAAAAAGACAAGGTTTGGCGAGTTACCTGCCTCTTAAAAATGGAGTCCGCCATGCTTATTGGTTACGCCCGCATTTCTACCTCCGACCAGAGTTTGAATCTCCAAGGTGACGCTCTTAAGCGCGCTGGCTGTGAGCGCGTTTTCACAGATACTGCCAGTGGTGCGACAGCAGAGAGAATAGGCCTCAAGGAAGCGCTCAATTTTGTGCGTGAGGGTGACGTTCTCGTTGTGTGGCGCCTTGATCGCCTCGGGCGATCACTTCGTGATTTACTTGAAACCGTGGCTGATCTTGAGTCAAGAAAGGTCGGCTTCAAGAGTCTGAGTGAATCATTGGATACGACTACTAGCGGCGGCAAATTTTTCTTCCAAGTTTTTGGTGCGCTCGCCGAGTTTGAGCGCAATCTGATCCGCGAACGCACGCAAGCGGGCTTAAAGTCCGCTCGTGCCAGAGGCCGTTTTGGTGGACGCCCCCGAGCACTTGACTCGCAGAAAGCGGACCTTGCACGAAAGCTCTATGACGAGCGCAAACATACCGTTAAGGAAATTGCACGAATGATAGGTATATCAAAGCCAGGGCTTTACCATTACTTGAGACAGCGACATAAAGAGATAGCTGGATGATTTAATCAAATGATTATGTTGCGCAACTCCTGATCCGCCGAGCTACCGCGATAAGTGGCGCCGCCGCTGGTGATGTTCTAAAATGCAGTGGTCATTCGTGCGACGCTCCTGACAGACAAGCGTCACTGACAACGGCGGAAACGCTCATGTTTAGCGTGCATTTCAACACAACGAAGCGGAAAAAACCTAGGGTTATTGGCGCGCTCGAAATCGAAAGAGGAAAGCTCCAGCAAATGTCCCAATGCAAATTGCCGCCGGGCTGAATGGAGCGAGTAACCTCGGTACATTTTCCTTTGGTACCGAGTCACTAATAGAGATTACGAGAAATAGTAAGCCAATCATCGGAAGAGCAAAGGCGATTCCTGTAGTCACAAAGTTTCCCTTTACAAAATACCGAAGCAACATTCCGAGTAGCATGTAAATAAACGACATAGCCACAAAGGCTGGCAACTCAGTGGTTCCATTCCCAAAAAAATCCAATGAAAAAAGCGTATAAAAAAATACGACGGCGGTAACAGCGCCAGCAAAAAATGCAATTAGTATTCCCTTTATTCGAATATCCAAAGTAGAATTAGAATATCTTTAC
>CALCCV010000116.1 GCA_937900305.1 uncultured Pseudobdellovibrionaceae bacterium
GGATCATTTTCAATCTTCGTCAGGGCGGTCATACCGTCGCCCGCAGAATAAGTGACCGTGTTTTTTACGCACTCCTTGATGTTGTGGCTCAAGGCTTTGAGCAATACACCATCCGAAAGCGCCAGCAGAACTTTTTTCTTATCACCGGTAAACCACGACATATTCTGAGATTAGCCATTGCCCGAATCTCTGACAAGGTCGGCGGGGCCAGGTCCAGACCAGAATTTTGTGAACTCAACTGGCGGTACGACACCTGTACAACAAATCTAGTCCAAATTTAGCTTATATGTCCGAGCTATTATATTATATATAGATGAGCCATGACATTTAGGTTCAGATAGTGGGCTCTAATAGACGATCTATTGACGATGGCGAGAGTGTGCTCGAATTTCCGCAAGGTCTGCGGCCAGATCCACTTCGTGACCACAATTTTTCACCACTGGACCGTTGTCCAGCTCAGACTCCTCGGACCGTGAATTTGACTCCTTGCGACCCGGTTCGGCCACTAGGCCCACGCTCATCCCCAGTTCACGACCGCGTGCGCGTACAAATTCGTTGTGATCTTGAAGACTCAGCTTTAGCGCTCGCCACTGGCGAAGCTCGCCGCTGAGTTCTTCGTCGGAATCATTTACGGAATCATTTGCATTGTGACTACTGAGTAAACTTCTCACCTCGAGGAGCAAGTCTTCAAGTTCCTGGCTGATGGCCGCCACGACGCGAACGCTGGAGTGGATATAGCCAATTCCATTTTTAGCGTCCACCTTGGGAACGAAGCCAAATTCGCCTGCCAAAAACCGTGTGACCAAAGTTCGTTCAATGGTCACTTCCTCCAAAGGATATTGCTGCAACACCATTCTCAAGAAGTTTGAATAGCGCTGGAGTTGGCGGCCCATCTCTCGAAGCTCGACGCTGGAAAGGGTGGTTCGACGATCATACAAACTGTAAAAGTTCGACATCGCCACACCCTTGGTGGCTTGAAGATCTTGGCGCTTCATATTTTTTTGAAACTCGGTCGCAAACAAGTGATGCATATACTCGTGGACCAGCGTCCAACGAGAGGTGTCGGCAATCATAATGATAGTGCCAGCACCGGTGATAGGGCCGTCTCTTTTTTCGAGGTACAATCCTAAAATCGTTTGCCCCTCAGGCACCGTCGAATTCACACGATTCCACTCTTCAAGTTCTGGTCCCTGTGCGCGCGGAAGAGTTTCAAAGATAGCGCATTGCGCGCGCCGCTGACCCGCGACAAACACCCTCACTCCCCGGCCCGCGATGAAATCAAAAGTTGAACGCGCCGATGCCTGCAACAGGGCTCTGAGGGAATTTTGGTCAAAGGGCTTTTGGAAAAAAGTTGTGACGATATCAATTCCGGAAGTGCGAATCGCTTCGGGGCCGTCCTGGTACCCAACCGCGCACGCAGACTCATTTCGATAGGCATCAATGCCAACGAGCTCACTCGGTGCTGAGGTTCCGCCGCCGCCGCAGCCCCATTGAAAAACCGCCGCAAAGGCGACGAGCAGGCCCTGTGTCCAACGCATTCGTTGACCGAAAGATCGTCCTCGCCCATCCACCATTTGCAGCACCCCTACCCACTTCTAACAGAAACCCGACGTACAGGTCCGTTGCAAAAAAGAATATACCACTGCATCTCAGCATCACCCACTTCGGTCTGAGGCTCCTGAAATCTCTCCTTGTCTGGCTAAACTTTAAACAGCGATACCATCTTCATACCATCCCGCAACTGTCGGGCGGCCCTCGGCCACAGAAACAGGTTGTCAGCCATACACGCGCCCGAATAAAGTCTCAGCATTAAAATGGAGGTTTTTAATGGCTCGCAAATTGATGAAAGTCGCAGTAACTGGTGCCGCAGGTCAGATTGGCTATGCGCTGCTATTTCGAATTGCTTCAGGTCAAATGTTTGGACCTGAAACAGATGTGCAATTGCAATTGATCGAACTTGAACCCGCACTCCAAGCCCTCAATGGCGTCGCCATGGAGCTCGACGATTGCGCCTTTCCGCTGCTCAAAAAAATCGTCACAACCTCTGACATGAATGTCGGCTTCAAAGATGCAAACTGGTCTATCTTGGTAGGCGCAGTTCCCCGCAAACAAGGAATGGAGCGCGCTGATCTCTTAAAGATCAATGGCGGAATTTTCAGCCAGCAGGGCAAAGCCATCAACGACCACGGCGCCGAAGACGCTCGCGTTTTTGTCGTCGGCAACCCTTGCAATACAAATTCGATGATCGCAATGATGCATGCACCTCGCGTGCCCCGCAAAAATTTCTTCGCAATGACCATGCTCGATGAAAACCGAGCCAAAATCCAGCTCGCCAAAAAAGCAGGTGTCGACGTTGCGAAAGTCACAAATCTCGCCGTCTGGGGAAATCACAGCCCAACCATGTACCCAGATTTTTTCAACGCCAAAATTGACGGCAAACCCCTCACCGATGTGATCAAAGACGAGCAATGGCTTAAAACTGATTTCATGACAACCGTCCAACAGCGAGGCGCCGAAATCATCAAAGCTCGCGGATCTTCCTCAGCCGCATCAGCCGCAAATGCAACCGTAGATGGAATTTACAACCTCACGCACGACACCGCGCCCGGAAATTGTTACTCAATGGCCCTGTGTTCTGAGGGTCAATACGACGTCGACAAAAACCTGCTCTTTTCATTTCCTTGCCGCACCGAGGGGGGGCAGGTGAAAGTTCTCGAAGGCTGGAAACAAAATGAATTCGGAAAAGAAAAGATGCACAAAACTTTAGAGGAGCTACGGGGTGAAGCCAAAGCCGTGAAAGAACTAGGTCTGATCTAATCAAACTGGAGCACTTTCGTGTTGAGGCTTTTGGTGTGCATGGGGATTGCAAAATTTTGGTTTCAT
>CALCCV010000117.1 GCA_937900305.1 uncultured Pseudobdellovibrionaceae bacterium
CCAAGATATCGCAAATCGGCTCGGCATTAGTTCTGCCACCACACAGATCGTTTTAAAAAGACTGCTCGAAGCGGAATTAGTACAGCGTGATGGCGACGGCTACCGCAAGGTGACTCAGTTTATCGAGGTAGGTTCACACAATTCGCGTGAGAACATTCGAAGATTTCATCAGGCAATGCTGAAAAAGGCTAGTGAAGAATTGAAAACCGACCCTTTGCAATCCGACTTTGAAGAGAGACTAATAACGGGCATAACGCTGTCGTTATCGAAAGCATCCATACCTATCGTCATTGCACAAATCGAGTCTGCCGTGGAAGCCGCGGCCGAAACGGCCGGCGGGGAACCAGGCGAAGAAATCTATCACCTCAGCGTTCAATTCTTTCCGTTAACCAAGCGCTGATTTTGCTCAAGCACTATCTGCGATGTCCCAAAAAAATGCTCTTACATTCCGCCGAGATCTAGCTGCTAAGGCTAAATGCAACGATCTTACAATCGACGAGGTGTGCTGCGATCAAACGCGATTCTGGTTGAGTTGGAAAATCTGCAAGCGCTCTGTTCGGTTCACAACAAAATGAAATATCGCCACGAGGCGGGGATTTCGCTTTCGTGAGAGCTCGGTCACTCGGTGAATTCGATGCTCAAAATGGTGGTGGTGATATCGAGCGGCGAGAGGCTTGGCAAAGCCAAGGGGAGAAATCGATCATTTGCTGGCAGTGTGAGTGGCGCTGAGGGACCGAGGTAAGATTTAGTCTCTGAAGCGACGGCGAGATTCGCAGGGACGATGGGTTGCAGACCGGTGCTGCCGAAGTCGTTGGTGCTTGCGGTTTGCAGTTCGATGTTTGCACCACCCAGTGAATTCAATTTGCCGACGGCGAAGAATCGCAGGATGGGGTTTAGAAACAGGCTTGAGTCGATGGAGGTTCTTTGCTCAACCAGTGGCGTGTCGGTGCTGAGACCGTTGTGACCTAAAGACAATCGGTATTGGACTTCAGCTTTGCTGAGATCTTGCAGTTTGACCCAAAGACCCGCTTTGTAGAGGTGCAACTGGCCGCCGGTGCAATTGGTTTGGCATTTCATCGTCACGCGGTACTTCTGCCCCTCGTTGGTGTCGTCGAAATTTGGGGCCTGACCAGTGAAGGGAATTTGCAGCAATTGCATGGCCGAGTTGTTGATGATGGTCTCGGTCCCGGTGACGATGGCGCTGGCATCGGCATTTTGCAGGGCCAGGTATCCAGTCGCACTGGCGGACGTCACCACCACAACCTCCAGTTGCCAAGGGTTGAACTCGGCTAACGTTGCCAGCTTGGCCGCATTGCGCTTGAACAGAATGGTGTTGTCCAGATCGGTGTAGCTGGAGCTGTTGGACTGATCACGGGGGCGCTCAGGTCGCCGGCTGTTGCGACGCTGGAAGCGGCGGCCATGGGATAGTAGATCTTTGTTTTCGAGGCCCCGATTTGTCGAACAATGATGCGGGCGGAGTGGATGAGGGCTTGGTTCAGGAAAGCGCTGGTTTGAAGTTTGAGTCGATAGGTGTCGGCGCCAGCGTTGGGCGTGAAAGGCGCCTTGAATCTTTTTGGATCCACAGTGCCAGCCGGAATGTTGATGGAGATGAGCGAGGTGCCGGCTCCGTCAACCAGGTCAACCGCCACGTCACTGGTGTCTTCATTGGAAGCGACGATTTCGAAATTGTAAGTGACCACGCCATCGTAATCGCTGGAGCTCAAGGTGGTGCGAGTGCGTTCGAACGTCTGAACGGAGGTTGAGGATCCCAAGCCACGATCGGTCAGTTCAATCGGAAACTCTAAATTCAGGTCCGAAGTGGAGGAGGCCGTGACCTGAGCTGAGTTGGGGGACTGCAAACCGCCGGCATACAAGGCGGTGACGAAGTAAAAGTAGGGCGTGTTGGGCTGCAAGTTGGTGTCTTGGACTGTGAGCGTTGCAATCGCGGATCTGATCTTTTCGAAAGTTCCCGTTGCATCGATGGAGCGATAGACGTCGTAGCCGATGGCCCCAGCGGAGGCATTCCAAGACAGATCGACCTTACCAATTCCGCCAACGGCGGCAAGCCCAGTGGGACTGGCGACTAAGTTGATTCCAACTTCGTTAGAAACGGCTGACTCGACACCGGATCCGTTTTTCTGAGAGACCACATAGTATTGGGCTGAAGCCGCGGGCGCGGTTGAGTCCACGTAAGTGTCCAAGGTTCCTGAGATCACATTGATCAAAGTGTAAGGGCCACCTGAGGTGGTGGACCGATAGACCAAGTAAGAAGCCGCTTGAGGGGCTTTGGTCCACAAGAGCTCTACATCGGTGCCGGTTTTGACTTGGGCGACCAGATCGGTCGGAGCCAATGGGATGACTCCCACGGTTACAGAGGCGCTGGCGGTGGACATCGACATGGGCGTTCCGGCGGAATCCCTGGGCAGATATTTGTAGGTGTAACTGAAACCAGCAGCGGTGGAGGTGTCGGTGTAATTCAAAAGCGCGGTGCTGGAAACCAAGACTTGAAAGTTTGTTCGGTCACTGGATTGAAGCACATCGTAAGTTGCGGCGCCTGGAACGGCCGACCAACTCACAAGCACGTTGGTCGTGCCGGAGGCGGTGGCCAGCGGTGGATTGGGCGAGAGTTGGGGAATCACAGAGATCTCAGTGGAAACGGCGGACTCGTAGGTGCCGTTGAGCGCGGACACCGCTAAATAGTAGGTCGTGCCGGCGATCAGGCCACCGACAAAGTTGGAACTTGTCGACGAGGTGTTCATGACGGCAGTGCCGATGGGGCCGCCACTTGTGGCATAGACATAAAGTTTGTACGAGGTCGCTCCGGCGGAGCTGGCCCATGAGACTTCCAAGGTGTCGCCGAGTTGATTTTGGGTGATGCTCAATCCGCTTGGAGTGGGTGGTCTGAGGCCCGGTGTGACGGCCGCGCTGGCTGCAGAGTACAGAGTCGTGGAAGGGTAATAGGCTTTCAATCGATAGAAATAAATCGTGCCATTGACAACGGTGTTGTCGAGGAAGGACAGGGTCGTTAGCCCAGGCGCCAGCGCGGTGAATGTGATTCCATCAGAACTTCTTTCTAAATCGTAGGCCGTGGCCCCAACTGTGCTGCCCCAAGAGATGTCGATGGAGCCGTCGCCAGGAACTGGATTGGGAATGGAGGGTTGCGCGATGGTGGTCCCGGTGGCGGCCACGGACAGGGCGGACTCTGTGGTGCCGATCATCGAACTGACTTTGAAAAAGTATGCCGATTGCGCCGGTAAATTGGTGACGTTGCTGGATGTGGTCGTCGAGGTGCCGGCGAGGGTGTAGCTGCCGTTGAGAGTTGCGCATTTGTAGATCTTGTAACTGGCCGCTGTGGGCACCGCCGCCCAGCCGAGCAGCATCGAAGTGCCAGCCACCGAAGTGACCGCTAAACCTTGCGGAACCGCACTGCCGGTCAGAGACGTGGACACCACCGAAGAATTTTGACCTGTGGTTCCGTCCGCAAAAGTGGATTTGATGTAATAAAAATACCCAGTGGCCGCCACTGTGGATGTGTCGGTCCATGACGTGGATGTGGTGGTTTGCACCAGGGAGTAAGGTCCACTGAAGGCGGTCGCCTTCCAAACTTGATAGTTCTGTGAACCAGGCATGTTCGACCAAGCGAGAGCGATCTGTGCACTGGTCGGCGTGGCCGTCAGATTGAGCACTTGGCCGGCGCGAAACTGCACAATGTTGGTGGCGGATGTTTGATAGCTGCCCCAGCCGGCGGTCACTTGATAATAATTCCCCAACCGCGCGGATAGTATTTTAGACAAAGTCGTAGACTCATT
>CALCCV010000118.1 GCA_937900305.1 uncultured Pseudobdellovibrionaceae bacterium
AGGTTTTGCATTTATCGAAATGTCACAAAATGAAGAAGCTCAAGCTGCTATCGAGCGCTTCAACGGCACTGATCTTGGTGGACGCGCAATGAACGTTTCTGAAGCTAAACCACAAGCCCCTCGCGAAGGCGGCGGTGGACGTGGCGGTGGCGGTTTCAACTCTCGCCGTAACTACTAAGACTAGCCTCTATCATCCTCGTTGTTGAGGGATCACCCTCACTCCCCGTGGAAAAAATAAGCCGGCCTGCAAAGGTCGGCTTTATTTTTTTAATTCAGCATCTGGAAGGTCCGTTTTCTGATGGGCCCGAAATTAATTCAGAGAGGAAGCGCATGAGTATTCAGGTCATTTCCTTCAACTGTCTCTTGAAAAACAAAGCTGGTCTCGTTATCAGCTCAACATTTAACCGCGACGTCTTGAACACTTCTGAAGGTCACAACGTCCTTCATGGATTGGCCCTAGGACTGCAAAATCTGACGAAGGGCGAACGAAGATCCATTGCGCTGTCTGCCGAAGAGGCCTACGGTCTTTATGAACCCAAGAAAATCATTCTCTATCCTCGCTCGAAACTTCCTCGTCACCTCAGAGCTGGCGAATTCATTTCGATCACGGGAAAGAGTGGAATGCTTCGCACTTACAAAGTCGTAGAGTTTCATGCCAATATGGCCAGTCTCGACGGCAATCATCCTTTGGCCGGCCAAGATTTGATCTTCGAAATCGAGACGCTCGATGTTCGCGATGCCACCCATGAAGAAGTGGCCGAGTCGACAAACACTGTGACAACCCAAGTCTTTCATTAACTCGTCTCCCGAAAACGAGAAATGCCAAATCCGCCTGTAACACCCGTCTCCAACAGACCGGTTTTCAGGTGGAATTGGCTCCTTCTTTCTATAAAACCTGAAAAAAACGTCGTCAGAAAATGGAAGGTGACGTATCCTCTAACCATGGCGGTCAATTGATCTCGTGGATTTTCGGAATTTTATTTTCATTGATAGGCTTGGGAGTTGGGCTTTTGTATTTCCATCAAGAACGACTTGTTTTTTTTCCTGAAATTTTGCCCTCTGATTTTCAATTTACTTTCGAACAATCCTTCGAAGAAAAAAATCTCAGCCTTTCGAGCGGAGAAACTGTCAACTATCTGATTTTTAATCCCTCAAGCCAAAAAGGCTCGATACTTTATTTCCACGGAAATGGGGGAAGTCTGCGGGGTTGGGGTGAAGTCGCAGCTGAATTGGCGCGACAGTCAGGATTTTCCGTCTGGATGATGGATTTCCCTGGCTATGGGAAGAGCGCGGGTCCCAAGATCGGAAGA
>CALCCV010000119.1 GCA_937900305.1 uncultured Pseudobdellovibrionaceae bacterium
GGTGAATCTCTTCAACAGCAAAACATTCACTTGGCTTGCGCCAATCAGACCAGCGGCAATGATTGCAAACATCCATCCGTAAGTTTGCGCACTGACAGCAAAAACTTTCATAAAGATCACTGGCGATCCTGCGAGATACGCAAAAAGTCCTGAAAATGCAACAGCGCCCGAGAGCACGTAAGTATAAAACTGCGGCTCCTGAAATATAAGGCGAAAACCTCGAAAAATAGGCCTGACCTTCAACGAAACCGACTCATCGGGTTTGTGACTCTCCGGCAGAATGGTCGCGACAACAATCATCATCAAGGCGCTCATCACTGCCAAAACAATAAATACCGAATGCCAACCAAATGCCGTCGCCAGGTACCCCCCGGTCGTAGGAGCTAACATCGGTGAAGCCCCGAGGATCAATATCAACAACGAATAAACTTTTGCGCTTTCTTGCATCGTGAATAGATCTCTAACAACGGCCATGGAAGCCACACCCGCAACGCAACCGCCAAGTGCCTGGATCAATCGCAAAATGACTAAACTTTCAATAGAACCGGTGAACAAACAGCCCAGTGAGGCGAAAAAATATATTGAAAGTCCCGCATACAAAGGTTTTTTTCGACCAAATCGATCGAGCAAAGGACCATAAATCAACTGACCGAAAGCCAACCCCACAAAATAACTCGACAGGGATAACGAAACATTTGCAACCGTAGTTCCAAAATCATTAGCGATTTGAGGAAACGCGGGCAAATACATATCGATTGAAAAAGGACTGAGCGCCGTCAAAGCGCCCAGTATGAAAATAACTATTCTCTTGGTGCGGAGATCCATTGTCATTTATTTTTTATAAGGCATTTCGCCGAGATAATCCTTTTTACCTACGTCAACACCATTGTGACGAAGAATTGCGTAAGTGGTCGTGACATGAAAATAAAAATTGGGAATCACATGATGATGCACAAACTCTTGGCCCAGAAGGTATTTGCCTTCCCAACGGGGCTGGCTCACGTGCTTTTCTTCAGCACCAACAAAATCATTCGCTGAAAACGCATTGAGATAACTGATCGTCTGATCAATGCGACTTTTGAGTTCACCCAAAGTCTTTTCACTGTCGTCATGGGTGGGTGCCTCTTTACCGGTGAGGCGAGATGCGCAAAGTTTGGCTGTGTCACAGGCAATTTGCACTTGGCGAATCAAATTGAATTGATCAGGAGCCAAGCGTGAATTCAAGAGCACTTCGGGTTCAAATTTTTTGGTTTCGGCGTACTTCGCCCCCTTGTCCAAAAACACACTCAGATTTCGCAAGGTTTTTACAAAATGGGGAACCGTGATTTCGTATAGCATATCTTCTCCTCAGCTCGATTTAACGAGAATATCAGTGATCCAAGCCCAGATGTCACACCGCCCACTGACAATGAGATCCGCGAACTCTATCTTAGGCCGAGATGAGCCAGTACACTGAAAAATTCTTTCAAATCTCTTTAGATCTCATGGTGATTGGCACACCTAGCGGCCATTTCCTACGCTTTTCTCCATCTTGGACAAGAGTCCTGGGTTGGACAGAAGAGGAGCTGAAACAGGCCACCTTCCACCAATTTATTCATCCAGATGATCTAGGGAAAACCCAAGAAGTGATTCAGAAGGCGATTGCGGGTTCGCCGATTGAAGATTTTGAAAATCGGTATCGTCATAAAAATGGAACTTGGCGAAACCTTCTCTGGAGTGGTGTGTTTTCGAAGGACGATCAAATGATTTATGCAGTCGCCCGCGATGTCACTCAAATCAAAGAGTTCGAATCGCAACTCCAACGAAGTCAAAATCGACTAAATGCAGCTCAAAAGATTGCCAAGATCGGCAGTTGGGAACTAGATCTTTCAAATTTTGAAAATGTCGAATCCAATCCCTTGCACTGGTCAGATCAGGTGTTTCGTATTTTCGGATATGAGCCTCATGAAATTGCTGTGTCGAATGAAAATTTTTTTAAAGGTGTTCACCCCGACGACCGATGGAAGATTCGACAAGCCGTTGCCGACGCTTTCGAGACGGGAAAAGATTATGACGTTGAACACCGAGTTGTCTGGCCCGACGGGACCGAAAGAATAGTCCACGAACTCTCGCAGGTGGAATTCGATAAAGAGTCCGGACGTGCGATTTCCATGTCGGGCACAGTACAGGACATCACCGAACAAAAGAAATTAATGGAACAGTTGATGACCTCCCAAAAGCTCGAAAGCATCGGTCGCCTGGCCGGGGGGATCGCTCACGATTTTAACAACTTGTTGGCTGCGATCTATGGAAATTTAGAACTGGTCGCTAAAGAACTCCCCGAACAAAGCCCGGCGTCTCGGTATCTGAAGAATGTTCGATCGACCGCTCAACGTGCGGCTGATCTCACTAAGCAGCTATTGGCTTTCAGTCGCCAACAGATTTTAAGTCCAACCGTTCAAGATCTCAATGAGCTGGTTCGGGAAGCGCACAAGATCCTGGCACGCCTGCTTGGCAAAGATATCGAATTCTGCCTATCCCTAGATACCGGCATTCCTTCAGTCGAGGTGGACGCCAGTCAGATCATTCAGATTATTTTAAATCTAGCCATCAACTCCAGAGATGCAATGCCAACCGGTGGAACTTTGAAGGTCGAAACTTTTGAGCGATCTATAAGCTATTCTCAGCGCCCCCGCGCCGACGTCAAAGCTGGTCGCTATGTGGGACTAAAAGTGACAGACACTGGTCACGGCATGGACGCAACCACGATCGAAAAAGTATTTGAACCTTTTTTCTCGACGAAAACTCCTGACGCGGGAACTGGCCTTGGACTATCGACAGTCTATGGAATTGTTCAACAGAGCGGCGGCTTTATCTTCGTCGAAAGTCAGCTTGGCCAAGGTTCTTCTTTTGAAATTATTTTGCCGGCCACTGACAAACTCAAAGCCGCAATGCCAAAGGTTGGTGATTTTAAAGCACCTACGACTTCAAAAAAAGGGCAACGAATCCTTTTAGTCGAAGACGAAACAGAGCTCAGACTGGCACTCATCGAGTTTCTTTCTGATGCAGGATACAAAGTGAATTCCGTAGAAAATGGCCAGCAAGCCATGCAATACATTCAAGGAAATTTTGCCGACATTGACCTGATGATTAGCGACGTCGTCCTGCCAGGCGCCAATGGTTTTGACTTAGCCGTTTTTCTTCGAGATCTGAAACCTAAGACTCCGGTGATTTGTATGTCTGGGCATCCTCTCAAATCCCTGCACAAACCCCACACCATCTCTGGAGTTCGGTTTATGCAAAAGCCCTTCGAGTTTTCGCAACTTCTAGAGATCCTTGACAAGGGCGACTTAGAAAATTCGTGAACCCTCAATCCCATTCGGGATTGTGAGTCCCAATCTCATTCTGATCTATAATTTTCAATCCCATTCTGGTCTATAATCTCAATCCCATTCTGGTCTATAGCTTTTTTCGATTCGAAGGAGTCCGACCTTTTTATCCAAACCACCTGAATAACCTCCCAGCTTTCCGTCGGCAGTGATGACCCTGTGGCAGGGCACAATGATACAGAGGGGATTTCGCCCATTAGCGGTACCTACTCCCCTAACCGCCTTCGCATTTTTGATGGCTTTGGCCACATCGGAATAAGATCGGGTTTCGCCGAATGGAATTTTTAAAAGCTCTTGCCAAACTTGCTGCTGAAAGTCCGTACCTTCTAAATCCAAAGGCACATGAAATTTTTGCCGATCTCCATCGAAATATTCCGACAGTTCTTTAGCTGCCTGGAACAAAATCGCATGTGTGGGAATCGAGACATCTAATTTCTTCGGTAAATGTGAAGCCTGGCGATTCCAAAATATCTGTCGCAACCCTTTCTCCGACGCCAAAAGAAACAACGAACCCATTTTTGTTGGAATCATCCACTGCTGTGTCATCGCTTGTGCCATTGAAACTTACCCCTTCGTCTTCGTCGTTGTTTTTACTTTTTTCAAACTGTCAGCGTATTCTCGCCACAAAAGAATCGCCACATAACCGCGCCAAGGGCTCATACGCGCAATGCTGTCTACCGAGTGGAACTTTAAAGCTCGGGCTAAAATTAAATCTGTTTGCGGAAATGCATCGGCTTGGCGCAATACTTTCAAGGTCATATAGTCGGCCGTCCACCGACCGATGCCTTTGATTTTCAGAAGGTCCTCATTGAATTTTTCCACATCTTGAGT
>CALCCV010000120.1 GCA_937900305.1 uncultured Pseudobdellovibrionaceae bacterium
CTTTCGCAGGTTCTTCTGGAGTCGGATTGCTGACGGTGGATGTTTGATGGCTTTGGCTCGCCCGAAACGCAGTAGTTTTTTTAAGGGTGTCGGTGATCTCTTTGAGGCCAGGAGTTTCACGCTCGTAGTAAGTGTAATCGATATGACCGTCTGCAGTTAGGCGAGGTGGAAAAAAATCTGGACCGCCGCCATTGCGAGAGTGGCCATTGTAAAAAACAATATCAGCCTTCTGCAAACTCCTTCGAAACTCACTGTTCACCCGCTGCGATTGCCATTTCTGAAATCGATCTTTTTGATTGTGTTCGTCGTCGGCAGAAACCGAGCTGTTCAAGACTCGCAAATGAACCAGCACCGGTTTTCCGGTGGGACTGTTGATGGTTTTTGTGAAGTGGTCGCTGTCGGCCGCATCTCGCATAAATCCGCAGGCCTGGCTGCTCAGTAAGCAGGGGGCTGTGACCTCTTGGGTGAAAAAAACCCGTTCGTGGCGATCGCCGACAAATCGCGAAGGTCGCGAATCTTTGTAGCCAAAGACCATGACGATTTCGATCGCCGGGTTCGCAAAAAGGGTCTGGTAGGTCGAATCACAGAGTGCATCCCGAGCGGGAGCCGGCGAAGCCGCAAATATCGAGCGAAAAGTAAAACAAACAATCAGAACACATTTGAAGTGAAATAAATAAGTCGATCTGAACTTATCCACGGCGGGATCCATTTTTTTTCTTGGGGTCTTTGAGTTTGGGTCCCTCGCAGGCCATTCGAACTTCCGAATTTGAGCTTTGTAAACAGGCGGCGAATATGGCTTGGTAAGCTGGATGGTCCTTCAGCTCAAAGACAAAAAAAGCGGTCTGCATCCTCAGTTGGCGAGAGGCTTCGGCCAGCCCTTGGCGCAGAAAATCAGAGGAGGGGCGGAGTTTGTAATTCATATGCATGACTCTCAGGTAGGTGATCGCAGCCGATCGCACCTCATGTGCGGGATGGGTAAAGAGCTTTTGCCAAAGTTCTGATGGGATTTTTTTTCCCATTCGACCGAGCCCATCAATCATCGCCACGATTGCGGACTCTGAAAGTAAAGGCATTCGCATGGTCAAATGCTTTAAAAATTCTTTGCCAATTTGTTGACGATTTGTCGTTGTCAGCAGGCCATTGATCGCTAGAACGGTGATGCCTTCTCGATCGGTGAGGGCCGCTTGCAAAAGGCGAGGGTTGAAATCCTGCAGCTGCAAAGCGACGATGACATCCAGGGCTAAGGCTTTTTCAGCTTCGGAATCAAGCGCTTTGTTGAGCTGTTGATTCAAATCTTTGATTTTTTTTAACTCCTTTAGGCTCGTGTTGCGAACTTCCTCTTTTTCACCAATGAGTTTTTTGGCCCAAATTTGCCAGCCTGCCTCCGCAGCAAGACTGGGAATGGGGGAGAGAAGGGCCGTCACACCAGTTGAAATAAAAAAACACAAGACGGCAAAAGACCTGGGGCGAGGTCGGCACTGAACGATGGTTTTCAAAGCAAAGATTCCTTGTCTCGGGCCAAGTGCATTTCAATTTGTTGAAACAGATATCGACGATCAATGGGCTTGGTTAAAACAGCATCGCAACCAGCTTCCAAGCAAGCAGTGTGCTCCTCGCCCATGGCGTGAGCGGTGAGGGCTAAGATGGGTTTGCGGAATCCCATTTGGCGAAGTTTGCGGGTGGTCTCGTGACCATCCATGATGGGCATTTGGATGTCCATCAAGATCAAATCAGGATTGGTGTGTTGTAAAACCTCGAGGCAGCTTTGGCCGCTGTCGGCAAAATCCATGTGGGCATTCGTCGGATTGAGGTAGGCTTGCAAAAGCCGACGATTGTCGAAGGAGTCATCAACGATCAGCAACGCATTGTCACTGAAGTCAGGCATTTTGGCCGTTGCCGGTTTCACCCGCAGCGACGAAGCGGCGTATTTCTCTTTGCCAATATTTTTCACGGGGGCGACCTCTAACCGAAAGTGGACTTCAAATCGTGAACCCCCATCGGGCACCGTCGATAAAAGTCGAACGTTCCCACCCAGGCCCTTGGCAATTTGGCGCGAAATGAGCAGACCCAAGCCCGTTCCACCAAACTGGCGGCTGGTCGAAGCGTCGGCTTGGGCGAATGGTTGAAACAACCGCAAAGTTTGTTCTTCGCTCATTCCTGAACCAGTGTCAGAAATAGTAAAATAGAGATCATCCATCATTCGGTCAGCGATTTTTTGAGACTCAATGTGCAGTTCAACGGACACTCGACCCTTTTGGGTGAATTTGATGCCATTGCCAATCAAATTGAGGAGCACTTGTTTGATTCTTAAGGCGTCTGACAAATAGTTTTTTCCGGCCGGGAGTTGGGCGAGATTCCAGACCAGTTCGATGCTTTTCTCGCTTGCTTTTAAGAGCAGCGCCGATGAAATGTCTTCTAACAATTCATTCAAACTGAATTCAGCGCGTTCGAATTCAAGTCGGCGAGCTTCAATTTTTGAAAGATCCAAAATGTCGTCGATCAATCGCATCAAGAGGGTGCCATTGCGGCGAATGGCCGAGATGCACTCTTCCCGCTCGATCATCGCGAAATCTTTTTCCCAAAGCACTTCTGAAAATCCCAGCACCGCGCTGAGAGGAGTTCGAATTTCGTGAGACATGTTGGCCAAGAATTGAGACTTCGCTACGTTAGCAGCGTCGGCCTCGGACTTGAGGCGATCAAGTTCTGCCATCTGATTTTTGAGCTGTTGAGTTTGTTGATCCAATTGAACCAAGACTTTGATTTTACTGCGAACTACGTGGGGATCGAGGGGTTTGAAAAGGACATCCACCGCTCCCATCTCATACCCTTCAAAGATAAAAGATCGATCGGGTTGATGGGCTGTCACAAAGATCAACGGAACTTCTTTGTATTTTTTCACTCCGCGAATCATGCGAGCCAATTCAAATCCAGTGATTCCTGGCATCTGCACATCGAGTAAAATCAGAGCCACTTCGTGATCCAAAAGAAGAGTCAGAGCTTCATCGGCCGATTGGGCTGCCAAAATTTCGACGTTATCAATTTCACTCAAAATCAATTCACGGAGCGCAAAAACATTTTCGGCTAAATCATCCACCAGCAGTATTTTAGTTTTAGCCATGCAACCTCGCCTGCTCAATTAAGAGGGCCGGAATATTTTTGAGTGTCGCCTTCAAATGCCGCGGTTCAAGTCTCAGAGCCTCTGCTGGCATGAATGAAATCTCAGCATCTTCAGGGTCCTGCACCAGAGTCCATCCTCCACCGTCATGAATGGCTTTCAAGCCGAGAGCGCCGTCGGCATTTGCGCCCGTCAACAACAGACCGAAAACTCGATCCGCATAAGCTCTTGCGGTGGTTTCAAAAAGAACGTCGATCGACGGCCGAGAGTAATTCACGGGTTCATCCTGACTCAAGGAGAAAAGATGTTCCCTATCTATGCTCACGTGATAACCGGCCGGCGCAAAATAAACACATCCCATCTCAAGAGGAAGCTTATCTTCGATTTCTACGACTTTCAATGCCGTGTTTCTTTGGAAGACCATGAGAGGGTCCACACTCGAGGTTTGTGGAAGGTGAAGAACACAGACGATAGGCCAGGGAAAGTTGCCTGGAATATCACCCAACAATTGCTGTATCGCACGAACTCCACCTGCGGAAGCACCGATGACAACCACAGATCCTACGAGCTCACCCATTTTGTTCTCCTGCCTTTTCGAGTTTCAAGGGAGTTCGCTGATACCAGCGCTGGCGTTCGTCGAGCCCGTGGAAATGCTTCGCCATTCTTGAAAAACGCAAAGTCTCTTTGCTGCCCAAACCTAAAAAACCTCTGTGCGACAGAGCTTCAGCAAAAAGTCTGATCACACGTTCTTGAAGTGCTGAATTGAAATATATCAAAACGTTGCGACACAGAATCAGCTGACATTCAGCAAAGACCGTATCTGAAACTAAATTGTGTTCCGAAAAAACAGC
>CALCCV010000121.1 GCA_937900305.1 uncultured Pseudobdellovibrionaceae bacterium
GGTTATGAGTGATACCAATTTCATCGAGATCAACCCGACAACGGTTCCTGAATTGTTGGGTCCGCCCCGGTTCATGCGCGAAGACAAACTCGCCGATTCACAAATCGGAGTGGTGCAAGGTCTGGCATGGACACAAGCTGGTGGAGAAGTGCTTTATGTCGAAGCACTCAAGATGAAGGGCAAGGGACATCTAGTTCTGACGGGTCAACTCGGTGACGTCATGAAGGAATCGGCTCACGCGGCCATGTCTTATGCAAAGGCGCACATGGAAGAGTTGGGCATCAGCGAAGATTTTTTTGATAAATATGACATCCACGTGCACTTGCCTGCAGGTGCCATCCCAAAAGATGGACCATCGGCAGGGATCACACTGGCTACGGCCCTGGTTTCTTTGATGACCGATACCCCTGTTCGCCACGATTTGGCAATGACGGGCGAAGTGACCTTGCAAGGTCGGGTTCTGCCAGTGGGTGGAGTGCGAGAAAAGTGTTTGGCGGCTTTGAATCAAGGGATCACGACGGTGGCTTTGCCTCTGGCGAACCAAAAAGATTTGCAAGACATTCCGAAAATTTTCAAAGACAAGATGAATTACATCTTGGTTGAAAATCTCGATGAAGTTTTTGCTATGGCCTTTGACCGCACTGCAAAAGGGCAAACGAAAAAGCCAACCAAGGGCGGCAAAGATCCTAAGAAAAATAAGGGCGCATCGGCTGCGGCCTAATAGGAAACTTTTCTGATCCTGAAAAGTGAAAATGAGAATGACGATTGAAGATCGGCTCGGTGACCCCGGGCCGATTTTTTTTAAAACTCCAATCTTGACACAAAACTAGACCTTTGGACAGAGGGGCGAACTCCAAGTTTGCGATACGCTGATTTCTACCGATCGGACGCAGAGTTTTTCGAGGGGTGACGAGATGAGGCTGAACCGCAATTTATCTGGCGCAATCGCATGTATTTTTCTGACCTCCTGCTCGACTGCGCCAAAACTGAACTCAGGCTCTGTCGATTGGGACGCGAATGCTTCCGTCAGCACGCCCGTTGTAAATCCAGTGGATTTTGGAGCCTGGCAAGATTCGCCCATGGAGCTGGTGGAAAGACAATCGGCTACGGAGCCATTAAGGCGACCAGCAACAGAACCGTTAAGGCGATTAGCAACAGATCAATGGGAAACCCTCACCGTTTTTGAAAAAATCAAAGCGTTGGAAGATCTTTCAGTTTCGCTGACGAATGAATTGCAACCGTGGCGAAATCCAAACTTCTATTTGTTTCAAATTTTCAGCGCTGAAGTGACACAAGTTCGGCAAACGTTGGCAAAATTTGCTAGCGAGTCGAATTCGTTTTTAAATCAGCTCAATTTGAGGGTTTGGGTACCGGCTGAATCAACGGGAGTTTTTCAGGCCGTGGACAAAGAAATTCTTCGAATCATTGGCATCGCAGCAACGATTTCAAAGTTGATGAATGCGGCCCGGGATACAGTCATCTATCGGCCGGATCCACCGGGTGTTGCCGACCGGCTGAATGTGATTGAGCGGATCGTTACTACGTACAACGAGAAATTTGCGAACTCCCGACTGAGCGATTTTGGGGTATCGAGGGAGGGCGCTATTAAACTCGCGGACCTTCGGGTTTTGAAAAGAGCCCTGAGATTTTTATTCAACCAGGGTTCTTCCCACTTGGTTGAAATTCGCCGAGGTGGCGGTGACGTCAGAAAACTGACCCCCCCCGAGGATCTGAAGCGTTCGCTGAATAAAATATTTTTCCAGGCGATGGTTGTGGAAAATGGCTTGCGAAAGTTCGCGACGCTTGCAACTCAAAGAAAATCGGTCAGCGATCTAAAAAGGACTTTTGCAGCCATCATGCACCCGGCGTCGGGCAGCCCGTTGAAAGAGATGAAATCTCCGTCATTGGTGGACTTGGGAGATATCGATGGCTCTAGGGGCGCCATGGAGCGCGCCGTGCTATTGCAGGCCAGTTTTTTGGCCGTCGAATATTTGATTGTTAAGAATGGGAGTTTCGATGAAAAGAATTAGATATCTGCAATGGTTTCTCCCCGCTTGGGTTTGTTGGCAGCCGGCCTTCACCTTGACCCTCATCGGAAATGTTCCAGGAGAATACCTTGGCAAAGATAAGGATTCGGTTTATTTGGCGGCCATTGCATTTCAAGATCGCGTGATCAAAGATTTGAAAGAAGTCACATCCCGTGACATCGATGTTTTGCGCCAAGGCGGCACCGAGGTCCTCGAGCTGCGGAGCCATCCTGGCGGTGAATATGATGTAATTTATCCCGGCCTGATCAATCTCCACAATCACACCAAACAAAATAATCTTCCGTTGTGGGCAGAAGCTAGGAGTCAGTTCAACAGCCGCTATGAGTGGAGAGATTGGCCGCAATACAAAAAAGCAGCGAGCGCCAATATAAATCCTTGGGTCTCGATGCATCCTGCTTTTGAGTGTGCGACCTATCGTTGGTCTGAATTGCAGGCAAT
>CALCCV010000122.1 GCA_937900305.1 uncultured Pseudobdellovibrionaceae bacterium
GTGAACAAAAGGCTCGCCTTGTGGGGCCTACTGAGCCTTCCTGACCGCGATGGTTTTGTCCGAAAAAATCTGGTTCAGGCCGTTGGCATCGATGAAAAGCGCCCTGCCTGCCCGCGCGCATGATGTGGAACCACCCAGCCGCACCGATCGGAGCCAGCGGAGCGTCAGCGACGTGTCGTTTAATTGAGCACTTTATTTCCTTCAAGCTTTTTCCCGTTCGGCAGCGACGATTGCAATTTTTGCCGGTAGTCGCCGCCGCGTAGATTTAGTCGCTGACTTGGGTGTTCGAGTCGACTGACGATTGCCTCGGCGATGACGGGATCTTCGAAGAGCTTCTGCCAGCCCTTGGGGTCGACTTGTGACGTTACAATGACCGACCCCTTGCGATGCCGGTCTTCAAGGAGATCGACAAGCACATTGGCCTCCTCGTGTGTGTAATTGCGAAGCCCAAAGTCATCAAGGATCAGCACCTTTATTTGCGTAAGACGTTTGACGAAGGCCATATATTTACCAGAAGCTTTGGCTGCTAGAACTTCTTCAAACAAAAAATTCACCGGCATGAACAACACCGAAACACTCTCAGCACAGAGGCGCTGACCAACGGCAACGGCAAGATGCGTTTTACCTTCGCCGGTTTTACCAAGAAGGAGAAGGTTCTCATTTGCATGGTAAAAACTCAAAGCAGCAAGTTCACGTAGTTTTGCTTTTGTGAGGCCTCGCTCAAAGGTCTGATCCCAGTCCTCAAGATTGGCCATCGATCTAAACTTAGCTCGAGTTTTTAATGACTTTGCTATTCGCTCTTTGCGCTGCAAAACTTCGTCTTCGAGTACGAGTCTTAAAAACTCGAGATGGTTGAGTCCCTGGCTTG
The DNA here is from genome assembly GCA_937900305.1 of uncultured Pseudobdellovibrionaceae bacterium. GTDB lineage: Bacteria > Bdellovibrionota > Bdellovibrionia > Bdellovibrionales > Bdellovibrionaceae > CALCCV01. Next base: position 869 of record CALCCV010000122.1, read on the forward strand.
CGGCTTCGCTTGCTCGCTTTTCAAAACCGGCGTGAACGCCAAAGAGTCGCAAGCTATGCGACAATGTTTTCATCTGATCACTAATCATGATTCCTCCCTTTCAAAAGAGTTGTGTAGGTACATTGTACTTGCTTCGCGTTGAGGTGCTGAACGCACAACACTTGGCCGATTTCCATTATTATCAAAATAAAGTGCTGTCGCTTGGATGTAACCGAACTGAGTTTTCCCGTAGGTTAAGCCCATCTTGCATGCGTGCTCAAGTCCCTCACGGGTGACCCGCATTGTCTGGGACAAACGCAAAATGCCCTGCACCCGTCGTAGATACTTCAGTGGGTACGGACCATTTAAAAGGGACTCCACCAACTTCAAAGTTTCAGGACCGACACGTTCAGCACCCTTAATCGCTAACTGCACCGAGAACTGAACCAGTGCAACTTTCTCCTCGGGGTAGTGCCGAGAGTCCGTCGAATAAATTTCACGACCAAGAAGTCTTGCGTGCGCAGCTAAGGGGTTTAGCTCGAGATCAAAAACCTCAATCAACTTTGATGTTATTTTTATCCGAACCTCGCGGCCCACGAACTTGTACGGAACTGAATAAAACTTCTTCATCACCTGTACGTGGCAGTCGGCATGAACCTTCGCTGGCCTCCAGTCAGCAGTTTCCCAGTTATGAACAGGACAAGGTTTAAGTAAATTCTTTTCCCCCTCAAATCGATCCGATCGTGTGACCCCCCAGTCCTTCATCAGAGCATGATTGAGTCGCTCAAGATAAATTCGAAAATATTGGTTCAAGTCATCGATAGAATAAAACTTCTGCTCGCGAACCTCTTGAAAAAATTGACGTTGAACGACTCCGATGCCGGATTCGTTGGCGCCCTTGTCGCGCGGTTGATTTGGCCTTGCTGGTATCACGGCAAACTTCCAGTGATTTGCAAAATCAACAAACGCAGGATTTACGTCGGGATCATACCAATGAGCCCGGTCAACGGCCGCCCTCTGATTGTCAACAGTCACATATGGAGTCACACCACCAAAAAACCGAAATGCATTTTCCATCGATCGAATGAGATCATCTCGTTTTTGTGTAAATGTAAATTCACCGTAGGTATAGCTGCTCATTGCCATCACACCACACATCAACGAAGTTTTTTTAATCTCACCAGTTTCGCGGTCGACAATGTCGATGCCCTCAGCATAGTCAAAGTAAGTTCGCTCGCCAGGCTTGTGCTCAAGACGCATCGTCACCTGCGGAAGATCTGGATATACTTTATTAAATTGCCGACAAAACTGAGAGTAACTGATCTGATCACCAGCCAGTTCTCTTGCCAAAATATTCAATTGAACACCGCGACTGACATCGAGGCGAATTTTTTCCCAATCGATCCGCTTTGCCCAATCAGGCATCGCGCTGCCGGCCATGACAATTTCGCCGCGCTTAATAACCGCACGAACAGTGTTACGACGTAACCTCTGCGTAATCAACGGTATTGACGGATCCTACGAGCGTGTTGCAAGGGCGTCTCGATCTCATCGCT
>CALCCV010000123.1 GCA_937900305.1 uncultured Pseudobdellovibrionaceae bacterium
CGATGAGTTCATAAATGTGTCCGTTAAAGTAGCCCCTAACTCCACAACCTGGCACTTCCACGCTAAATCCCTTCAACGGTTCTGATAGGACGCCAAAAGCTTCACGAAATGCGAAAGCAATGGGATGAAGAGATTGATTCTCCAGACCCAAAATCACCTGTTTATGGGCTCGGGAAAGAGAGCGGCAGTCATCGATCAGGGACAGTTTGGAGTCAGTCAGAGTTCCTGTTTTATCGAAGGCAATTGTTTTTACTGTTTTCGTTTTTTCAAAGACATTCGCATCTCGAACGAGTATTCCTTCTTTTTTCGCGCGCTTCAAAGCTGAAGTCATTGCTAGAGGAACGCCAAAGGCCATTGCGCAAGGACAGGCCAGTATCAGTAAGGCTAAAGATCGATGAATAGCTTCTTCCGGAAACCAAAACCAATAGATTGCCAGGAACGACAGTGCTACCGCAATGACCGTCAGGAGAAGTCGTTGAGACCACAGATCGGAAACCGACACCAGGCGATTTCGACTTAGGCTAAATTTATTTACAATTTCTAAAATTTTGCCAAACTCTGTGTTTGCTAACTTTTCACGAACCAGAAGGTCCGCACTTTCGCTTTCGAGACGGGCCCCCGCGGGCACCATAGCGCCAGAAAATGAAAGCTTAGGCTCAACTTCACCTGAAAGCCAGGCATAACCAAAATAGGCCCGAGGTGAAACGAGTTCCCCATCTGCGGGAAGAGTGTCTCCGCTCCTAAGACGAATGAGATCACCTTGTCCGATTTTTTCAAGCGGCTGCCAAGCTTCTTTGCCATCAATGAGTTTACGAACTCTTTGCAAACGAAAGGATTCGTTGACTTCGCGAACATTCAGGAATCGCCTTTGGAGTCGGCCTTGCATCCATCGAGCAACCAAGATCAAAAATAGAAATCCGCTTAGGGAATCTAAATAAACGTCTTCACGGCCCCTGATCAATTGAACTGTTGAAAAGATGAAACCAATCAAGGAGGCCATTGCCATTGGCAAATCAATGAGATCTCATGCTTTCTCAGGGAGAGCCAGGCTGTTTTATAAAAAGGCCACGCTACGAAAGTCAGAACGGGAAGGTACAAAATAAAACTCAACGTTAGGAAAATTGGCTTGAAAGTTCCCGTGTCTCCAAAGTAGTTGGCAAAACTGAACATCATGATATTCCCAGCACAGAAGCCTGCAACAGCTAAGCGTATGAGTGCCGTTTTGTCTTCGTTGCGGCGTATCTGCTCCTCTCGATCGCGCCCATTGAGGGGCTGAGGTTTAAATCCCATTTTTACGAAGACCTTTGCCAACTGATGAAAAGTCAATTTCGCTAAATCAACTTCAGCTTCTAAAGTGCTTGAACCCATTTCAACTCTTAGACTCTTCAGTCCCTCAAGGGACAAAGGCAGATCTTCAAGTTTGCGAACGCACTTTGCACATCGAATACCTTCGAGATAAAATCTCATTTTGGGAGTTTGATTTTCCAAATGATAAAGGTCTCGAAATGAGTCCTGATCCAAAAACGAGAAGTCTTCTTCTAATTCCAAAACTTGTGACATATAGCATGAGAAATGCGAGGGGCATGCCAGGCTCTTTGGAGGTTGAAAACGAATTTACGCTTCCCCAGAGTCGAATTTAGACAAGTTGTCACTCAACTCTTCTCGGCCGAGACAAATTGGCTCATGTCAGTGCAGTTGAGCGAGCACCGAGCTAAGGAGCGATCCAAAGTCGAGCTCGACAACGGTGTCTTGTGATCAACAGGCCTCCTTGCTTTTATACGCTGAGGGAGTCTAGCAGCGGCTTTTAAGCCGACGTCATACGCTCAAATGATTCGCAAATGCCCTGGCGCCATCCGACTGAAATGGGGTGGCGCCATGAACCGAAACGCGCAATCTAAAGATTATTTGATGGATTTGGTTTTCGCGTCGCCAGCTCTTTCATTCGGGTCAGGTGTTGCCTGACTGCCGATGGAACGTGAGTTCCGGAGCTTCCCGTATAACCGAGGACAATGCTCTCGTGATATTTTTCAAAACAGCGCTCACCCATGGAAGAGTGGGGATTCTCTTCGATACAAGCCCCCAAGTAATGTTCTCCAAGATCCCAGATCATGAAACCGGGCAGCTGATCGTATATCGACGCCAGTAACAGATAACTCTTGGCTCGAAATCGACTTTTCGGATAATTTATTAGTAAATCGTGCAGATGCGACGAGGCTCTTAGTAAAGGAATCGTTTGATTAACTTCGAATACGGATGAGCTTTCCTGATCCTTTGAATCTTGTTTGGTCAGGCGCCGAGCTTCGGCGAACAAAAGGGCATCTGAATTTAGCTTAGAGGGACTCTCGGTCTGCCAAGAGACCAGCGATTTTTTCCAATCTCTCATATCATGTTTTAACATTTTTGAACTTAGCCCGCTGTTGTCAATATCTTCGAGAAGTGCCAATGCTTTAACTGGATCACTCTTAACTCTAACTGCAATTGCCAAAGCGGACTTCGCAATTTTATCAACTTTATCAACGTTGAAAGATCGGAAGAGCGTCGT
>CALCCV010000124.1 GCA_937900305.1 uncultured Pseudobdellovibrionaceae bacterium
GCAGCTTTTGTGATCATTTCCGGATTTTTCGTCGGCTTCAAAAACTTTATGACCGAGAATTTGGTCTCAGGAGACGCTCACATTAAGATCACTAAAAACGATGAAAGAATTGATTCTTCTACAATCGAGCAAAGCCTTTTTGAGGGATTTGAAAAAGTCAGCTGGGTACGACCCCCGAATCCAAAAACAAATATCCAAGAGATTAGAAATCCGCGAGGTTGGATCGAGCGCGCCAGAAGTCACAGCCAAGTTTTAGCCGTAGGAGCTCAATATTCGACCAGTGGCTATGTTTCGAACGCGGGAATCTCGATATCTAGCTCCATTGTGGGCACAGAACCCGAACAACAAATAAAAATTACCAATATTGGCACCAAAATGGTAGCCGGAGAATTTACTGACATCGGTCGCGGTAACGACCGAGTTGTCATCGGAAAAACCATGGCGGATGAACTTAGTGTTCAGATAAACGATACCGTTTCCGTAACGACAAGCGCAGGTTCTATCTTTCCAGTAAAAATTGTTGGTCTTTACGACAGTGGCAATCCGCGTGCAGATAGAGGCACTCTTTATACTAGCCTCAGTACCGCCCAGAAGATTGGTGGTCAGAACGGCACGATCAATCAGATTTCTATAAAAACAAAGGACTATCGGGCGGCCGCTGACATTGCAACAAAATGGAAATTGAACTCTAGAGACAAGGTAGAAAGCTGGGATCAAGCAAATTCGGGTTTTCTTTCCATGTTTCAAGTGCAGGATATGATGAGATTTTTGATTATCTTTATCATTCTTGTTGTTGCGGGATTTGGAATCTACAACGTTCTGACCATGGTCGTAATGCAAAAAAGAAAGGACATCGCCATTTTGCGATCGATGGGATTTGATGACCATAGTGTCTTGTCTCTGTTCCTCATCCAAGGCCTCCTTCTAGGAGCTGGCGGAAGTGCACTCGGCCTCATATTCGGATATGGCGTCTGTCTTTACCTTCAGACACTTTCATTTGGTCCAAGCGGAAAGATGTCGATAGCATTCACGGCAGATATCTATGGGAGCGCACTCCTCTTAGGTGTCGGAGCCTCATGTATCGCTGCCTATTTACCAAGTCGCTCAGCAAGCAAACTCACCCCTATTGAGATCATCAGATCTGGAGCTGAATAATGGCTTTACATGCAAAAAATATTAAAAAAGTCCTCGGAAATCCGGGACTGGAGATCCTAAAAGGGATTAATATTGAAATCGGCGATGGAGAATTTGTATCTCTAAAAGGGAGATCGGGGTCAGGAAAAAGTACACTTCTGTACATACTATCGACTTTGGATACACCCTCCGAAGGTTCTATCGTTATAAACAATATCAACATATCCTCTCTTCCTTCAAAAGAACTTCACAATTTCAGAAATCAAAAAATCGGCTACGTCTTTCAATTTCACTATCTGCTCTCCGAACTGACGGCTTTGGAAAATGTTTTAATGCCTGCAAGAAAGACCTCGCAGGAGAAAAGAAAGACTGAGTATGCTCATCATTTACTTGAGCTTTTTGGCTTGATCCACAGGTTAGACCACTTGCCGCGTCAGCTTTCAGGAGGAGAGCAGCAAAGAGTTTCTATCGCTAGAGCTTTGGTTATGGAGCCGACTCTTCTCTTTGCGGACGAGCCCACAGGAAATTTGGACTCTTCAAATACTGAAAAAGTTTTTTCAATATTCGAGAAGATCAATCAAGACCTTAAGACAACGATTGTTATGGTGACACATGATAATGATCTCGCAAAAAAGGCTGGGCGAACTATCGAGCTTCTAGATGGCCAAGTGATGAAAGACGAAAGAAACGCCGGCTAAGATGAAACTTGAGTTACCCCGTCCTTTTTTCCTAATCGTGTCAGATCGGAAGAGCGTCGTGTA
>CALCCV010000125.1 GCA_937900305.1 uncultured Pseudobdellovibrionaceae bacterium
GGGGAAGGTCATGAAAAAATTGGCGACGCTCGGCCTTCGACATCGCCGACCAAGAGTGAGTGAGGTCAATAAAATCTGAAGTTTCGTCGACCGTGTCTTGCAGGACCTCTTGCATTGTCGAAAGGGCCTCGGCATCTGCGGACTCACGCGAGAACTGAATGTTTTTGTCTTCATTTTCGCTCATGTTGTCCTCAAGCTGCGGGTCATGGGGCGTGGTATCCTGTTCGGCAGATTCAGTGAGGTCCTGAAGCTCCTGGATCGCCTCTTTTACAAACTTAACATGATATCTTTGGGCACTTCGAAAGTTCCTTTAAGCCCAAGACGCGAATAAATCAACCAATTGCGAAGAACTGTTTTGGCGTAGGTGCGGGTCTCTTCATAGGGGATGGATTCGATGAACTCCAGAGGCGATAAAATTTTGTAACGATCTCGCCAGCGATCGGTGGCTTTTTCGCTGCCGTTGTAAGCACAGAAGGTCATGATCCAGGAGCCATAGCGCTGATGCAACGACTGCAAAAGTTTGGCGCCACTCAAAATGTTTAGCGATGGTTCAAATAGATCTTCATGGTGGGTGATCGAAACCGCTGCATGTTCGGGCAAAACTTGCATCAGACCAAAGGCATCAACGGGACTTCGCGCTTCAGGATCATAGAGCGACTCTTGTCTCATAATGGAATAAATCACCGGCGTGGGAGTCAAAGTTTTTTCATACGCTGAGAGCACTGAGTCCTGATACGGTTGCGGAAAAAAGTCAGCAGGTCTAGCGGCTAAAATTTCATTGCGCTCGGGGACGGGCAGTGTGGTCCAAAGCAGAATTCCCTCTTTATAGAGCTTCAGATCCAAATACATTTGAATTTTTTCACGCACGGACAGCGATTTCACATTTGGTAGATAGTTTTTGAAAAGGTCTTGGCCAAAGTGTTGAGCGCTCCGTTCCTTTTGTGAAGGTTGGATTTGTGCCAACTGCTGCAAAGTCTTTACTGTCATGTCGGTGTCATTCGATATCGATGAATCGCCACTGGGTTTCTCGGGCAGCGGAATCCCGGGCAGGGGTTGGCCGGCCATCATCAAACTCATTTGACCATAAAAACCAAATGGGTCTTCGTGAAAAAAAACTCGCCACGCTTCCTCGGGCTGTTCGGTGGCGTGATGAATGGCCAGCGTAGACCAAAATCGAGCCCGCATTTTTTCAAGCGGAGCCTGAACGACTTCGGCTTGATCTAAAAATAATTTCTGTGCCGCTGGCCAATCGGCCTTGCGGTATTTAATCCAGGCCATTTGCCAAAACAACTTTGCTTTCAATTCGCGATCGGGTTTGAGCGACAGAGATTTCAAGTACTGCTTTTCAGATTCGTCGTACAGCCCGCCCTCTTCGGCCATGCGGCCCAACACAAAATGGGCGTCTTGCCCCAGCTCGGGAGCAAATTGCAAAATTCCAAATAAAATTTTTCGTGCAGGTAAAGCCTTCTCCTCCGTCCACAGCGCGCGGGCTTGAGTCAGAGCGGCTTTCACCCATTCGGCTTTGGATTCGGCCGTTTTCAACTTTCGATGTTCTTGCCAAGCAAGGGCACTGACTTTCTTGGCACGGACTAAGTGTTGATCGCGATCGCCTTGAATTTTGATATTTTGTCGCCACTCCGCCAATGTTTTCATCCGCGCTGTCAGATCAGGCGCAGCGTCGGCCAATCGCAAAAGCATGCCGTCGGATTCTGTAAACTTGCGCTCTCGGCGCAGTAAAAGTGCGTTGTTCATTGAATCGCTCAAGGTTGGATTTAACCACACCAGCTCCGCCAAAACTTGCTGGCGATAGGACTCAAGATTGGCAGTCGTTTCTCCGGCGCTGGCTAACAGTGGCAGCACGTCCCAGAGTTTTTTCAGGCTGGATTTTTTTTCCACGAGGGAGTCGGCCCCTTTGGCCTTTGCACTCCACATCTCAGCGTCGTCCAGCAGCGACGAAGAGGCTAACACGGGTCGTTCGGCCCATTTTAAATAAGTTGGTAAAAACGGAGAACTCAATTCCCCTTGTGAAAATAAAGGCCGCGGTAGCTCTGTTTTTTCGACGCAAAAAAATCGATGGAGAACATCTCCGATTTCATTCAGACGATCGGCCTTGGGCCACTGAAGTGTCAAAAGTTCCGTGCAAGCTTTCACATCAAATGGACCCGCCGAAATTAAAAATGGGGACAGGATGGCAACCTGTTCTGCGGTGAGGGGAGGTTTCGTCGAGCGCAGGGGCTGCGACTGACAACTCAAAAAACTAAGGCCCACGAGGGTGAGCCAAACGAAACTTCGCCGACGGTTCGGCGAAGTTTGAGATTTTAGATTTCTTTCGGCTCCGCGGTTAACCACGCCCGATGCGCTCTTTGGTTTTACCTCGTTTGCCGGATTCATTGAGCTCTTTTTCTCCACCCGTGCTGGAGGTGTTTGAGGCCGCCGCAGGGCCTCCGAGCGAGCTAAATGAAAACTGCAGCAAATTGTTTTCTAAGGTCACTTGCACTTTGCCGCCGTCAACTAGTCGGCCAAACAGCAATTCATCAACTAAAGGTTTTTTCAATTGATCATCAATGGTGCGGGCCATGGGTCTGGCACCGTAAGCTCGGTCATAACCCTTTTTCATCAGCCACTGCAGAACGTCTTCGTTGACGTTCAAATCCACTTTGCGTTCGGCCAAGGCCAACCGAACGTCATCAACAAATTTTTGAACCACTTTGATCAACACAGGTTCGCTCAGGTGCTTGAAGGGGACAACGGCGTCCAAGCGATTTAAAAACTCTGGCGTGAAATTTCTTTTCACTAGATCCATTTGATCTGCTTGAATCGAAGTTTCGGCAAGCCCAATTGTGCCCTTAGCCATTTCGACGGCACCGGCATTCGAAGTCATGATCAAAACACAGTTTTTAAAATCAGCCACGCGGCCCTGGCCATCAGTCATTCGCCCCGCGTCCATCACTTGCAAAAGTGTATTCAAAACATCGGGATGCGCTTTTTCAATTTCGTCCAAAAGCAAAACTGAATAAGGCGCCTTCGTGATCGCTTCAGTCAAAAGTCCACCACTTTCGTAACCCACGTATCCTGGAGGAGCCCCCACCAATCGCGCAACTGAGTGTTTCTCCATGTACTCACTCATGTCGAAGCGGTGAAACTGCAAACCCATGACAAGTGCCAACTGTTTTGAAACTTCGGTCTTCCCGACACCAGTTGGGCCAACAAACAAAAATGAACCGATGGGCTTTTCATTGCGGCTCAATCCACTGCGCGAAAGTTTGATGGCTGCGACCAAACGACCAATCGCTTCGTCTTGACCAAAGACCAGCGCCTTGAGTTTTTTATCCAAATCTCGCAGCTGAACTTTTTCACTCGAGCTCAATGAAGCAACGGGCAGACCACTCATGCGAGCCACGGTGCTGGCGATGTCTTCAGCGTCGACAACTTTAGCATTCTGTGGATCGGCCGCTTGCTTAGCTCCGGCTTCGTCCAATACGTCGATGGCTTTGTCGGGCAGAAGTTTTTGGTGAATGTGTTTTTGCGACAAATCCACTGCAGTCTCCAAAGCTTCACGGGTGTAGGTGACCTGGTGAAACTCTTCCAGCTTCGGTTTTAGACCCTGCAGGATGTGAAGCGTGTCTTCTTTGCTGGGTTCAGTGATATCGATTTTTTGAAAGCGGCGATTCAACGCCCGATCTTTTTCAAAATGCTGGCGCAATTCGTTTTGCGTGGTTGATCCGATGCAAGTGATTTCACCCAGCGACAAAGGCTGCTTCAATAAGTTCGAGGCATCCAGTGATCCACCGCTCGTGGCGCCCGCGCCGATCAACGTGTGAATTTCATCGATGAACAGAATTGCATTTTTTCGAGTCTGAAGCTCTTTCACGATGCCCTTGATGCGACTCTCGAAATCACCGCGAAATTTTGTTCCGGCGAGAATGCTGCCCAGGTCTAAGCTATAAATCACTTTGTCTTTTAAACCTTGCGGAACATCACCCTTCACCACCTTTTGGGCCAGTCCCTCGACCAAGGCGGTTTTTCCCACGCCGGGCTCTCCCACCAGCAGCGGATTGTTTTTGCTTCGGCGCAGGAGGGTCAGCATGATGCGCTCAAGTTCGGACTCGCGACCCACCAATGGATCCGTTTTGCCATTGGCCGCGCGCTCATTCAGGTTGACACAAAAAGACTCCAGTGGACTTTTGCCGGCCGCCGCCGCAGATCCTGCGTCGCCGCCGCCTTCAAATGGATTTGCGGCGCCTTCACCGGCCTCGCCAGATTTGCCAATGCCGTGTGAAACATAATTGATCAAATCAAATTGGGTGAGGCCCTGCTGGGCCAAGCTGTGCACTCCGAACGAATCCTTTTCGTAAAACAGGGCGATCAGCAAAACGCCTTCGTTGATTTGATTTTTGCCAGCGTTTTTCACCTGGATCGCGGATCGTTGAATCCATCGGTGGCAGGCGAGCGTGAACTCGGGGTTCCAGGACTCAAAACCACCATAGGTCTCCAGCTGATCTTCCCCAATCACCGGTGTGTGGGTTTGCAAGTGATCTCGCAATGTCTTTTTCAAATCTTGCACGTTGATCTTGCAAGCTTCGAGAATCTCAACGGTGGCCGGGGACTCCGTCAAAAACAGCAAGAGATGTTCGACTGTCACGAACTCATGTCTTGATTTCTTGGCAAACTCCGTGGCCTTCGCTATTCGGCGTTCAATATCACGACTCAACATTCAGCCTCCCATCGCCTTCTACAGTGCCTATGTATATTGTATTCTAGATTTCAAAAAAACTTGAGAACGAAAATGCCAAGTTGCCATTTGGCGGAAAAGAAATCGACGAATGCCACGTCAAGGCCCAGATATTTGCCAGCCCCAGTGATCCTCGTTCAAAAAACTCGACGCCAAACGGCTGCGTCAGGGAGAATCTTCTTCCATCACGCTCTTCAGCGGGTGTTGATGCAGTTGCGCAAATTGATTGGTTTGCATCACTTTCATCTCGGCAATTTCCAGAGTGTAGATGCCAGCTAGACCAGAGCCCTGCCGATGCACATCCAACATCACCTTCGTGGCGGCCTCTTCGCTCTTCGCAAAAAAACGTCGCAACACCAGCACCACAAAATCCATCGGCGTAAAGTCATCATTCAGAAGTAAGACTTTAAACATCTTCGGCGTGTCCACCTGCGACAAGGTTTCGGTGTCAGACTGCGCGCCACCTTGATCTCCACCCTGACCCTCATTCTGGTCGCCATCACCCGAAGGGCTTTCGCTCACCACCACGGGCAAAAATTCATGCGAATCAAAGGAAGAAGAGGCTAAAGAGTCATCGAAATTTTTCGGTAGCACTTTCATTGCTCCCATCCTAATGCCTTTGTCTCAGTTTGGGAAGTGAACGAGTGTTTATTCTACCGCTCCTCACCATATCACTCTGATTCGACAATGGACCAGAACGCACTCCATCTCATTGAATTTTGGTGGCTCTCCGTTAGGCTCAGAGGAAAGGGCAAATTTCCAATCAAAATATCCATTTTGTATTCAAGTTCGGAACAAAATTGGCCGAAAGGGAAGGGTCCTTTGATTTTATCAAAGAATGTTAATTTTAGCTGAAACTAATCCTTATAAGGAGGACTCTCGATGGGAATCGCAAAGTTGTCACGAAACGCACAAGCGGGCTTTTCGCTGGTAGAACTTATGGTTGTGGTCGCAATTATCGGAATCTTGGCTGCAGTAGCCGTTCCCAAAGTGAACGTGTACGTCGCGAAATCGCGTCAGTCTGAGGCGAAAACAAATTTGGCCGGCCTTCACGCTGCTGAAAAATCTTTTTTCTCTGAGTACAATGTCTATTCATCGCGTTTCTTTGCGGTAGGCTATCGACCAGAAGGGAAACTTCGTTACAACGTAGGTTTCAGTGCGGCTGATGCACTAGTTCTAACGAACTACGGTTACCAAGCTGCCATCACCAATGCTTCATTTAATACATTTGGTTATTGTGGTGTAGCTGTCGGTGCTGCGACTGGTTGTCAGGCGCTAACTGAAGGTCAAGGTGCCATTGCGGCCGGTCCTGCGGCTGCAGTTCTTCCGACTGCTGCAGCTCCAACAGCATTTCAAGCAGTTGCAACTTCGACAAACATCGGCTTAAACCGTGTGGACACATGGACGATGAACCAAGACAAGAGCATTCAAAATCGTGCGGATGGAACTCAATAGTTAAGACTTGTTGCGAGGCAAGAGCCATCTCATGTAACTTAAATACATGGGACAGATCAAAAGCTCTTCCTCTCTCCTAGGTCTCCTTTTTACAGTTCTTCTCGGACTACAAATGGCTTTTTGGTTGCCGCCTCAGGCAAACCAAAGAGCCATTTTTATTTCTCCGTCGGCAGTTATCAAACACTTTCACTTTGGGTACAATGAAACCCTGGCTGATGGCTTTTGGATTCGGAGTCTGCAAGATATCGACTATTGCGAGCGCCAGATCAGTGCAGGTCAATGTTCGAACATGACTTGGTTATTCAAAATGATTGATGTCATCACTGAGCTCTCTCCGACATTCAGAATGCCTCATGCGATGGGTGGAATTGCCTTGAGCGTTCTTGTCGGCGATGTGCAAGGAGCGGCTGTTATATTCAAAAAAGCGGTCGATCGATTTCCTGATGATTGGACTATTTCCTATAAAGCCGGTTATCACGCATTGATCGAAGAAAAGGATGAACTAAAAGCCGCCTCCTATTTCAGAACTGCGGCCCAAAACGGGGCCCCTCCATGGGTTTATTCCCTCTCCGGCGGCTTGTTTAACAAAAATCAGAAGAAAGAAATCGCTCGTCAAATGGTCGAGGAAATGAAGGCCGCGAACGTTTCGCCCGGTTTTATAGAGCGCCTTACTAAAAAGATCGACTCAGACGAAAATAGGTAAGGTGGCCTGCTTCTCTTCGCTGATTTTTGCGGGCATCACAAAAATACATTGATATCCTT
>CALCCV010000126.1 GCA_937900305.1 uncultured Pseudobdellovibrionaceae bacterium
TTAGGAATTGGAAAGTGATCATATTGAACAGCGTGAGTGGCTTTGCGCGGCCTGCTCCTACTTCGCCCCTTCCGGCTCTTCCGATTCCATGGCTCGAAAGTAGTTTGCAGGTTCGACAAAGACAAACCTGCGGCTCGCAATTTTAAGGGTCAGATTCTCCTTTGCTGTCTTAGGATCAAGAATCAAGGCCTTCATTTTATTTGGACAACCTTCTTCTTTTTTTTCACAGCAATGCATGGCTGCAACGAAGGGCGTTTCGTTATCGGTATTTGGGAATTGAAAGCGAGGGCAGTTTGACAAGTGGAAGGAGTCACCCGTCGGACGGTAGTGGCCATCGCGGTAGAGTACATACTTACAAATTTGAGGACCGTCCGCCAAATACCGCGTGCGAGTCACACTCGCAGGCTTACGTCCCACTCCCCATTCAATTTGAAATGCGGGTGGCTCGAGGTCGTGCGGATCGTTTGCTGAAGACGGGTTGCTGTACCGGGCAAAAGCAAACTCTTTCAAACGTTCTCCCTCACAGGAGAATGACTTCAGTCCAGAAGTTCTTTCGCCGAAGACGGCCCTGATAACTAGAAAATCAGACGGAGCCAAAAAACTGCATTCTGCCCCTTGGCCATCTCTCGATGAAAATAATTTCGAGTTCGGATCCAGACAAGGACTTAAATTTTTATGAATGTCCATCCCCTTGGCTTGCCACCAATCGACCATGCCCCTCCAGATTGCAGTTCCAATTGCAACCCCATCCCGTAAGTCAGGTGATGGCTCAGATTTTGGGACAAGGACGGTGGCCGCAAAGGCAAATCCGGAAAAGAAGCTCCAAACTTCCTTCGAGAACTCTTTATTTTTTGGAGATTTTTTTTTAATTTGGCAGGCAGAAAAAGACTGAACCAGTTCCGCCCAACTTTTTTTTCCGCTGATTTCGCAATTGAAAATGCGAGTTTCTTTGGCCCAAAATCCTTTATCTATTGTCAATTGTGAAGATGAGCCAGCCAACCGGAGCTGTTGATTTATGAACTCCAGCTTTCTCGGCGGATTGTCCAAATCCAGGCTCGCCAAAATCTCTTTCGACAAACCCTGCTTCTTGAGATCTATGCCATACACTGTTTCGAGCAAAAATCGCAGCGACGGCGAGTGATTGTTCTGCCAAACGCGCACTTCCAGATCATTGCTGAAGAGAATCTCTTTTTCGAGGTTGTCCCGATTTTCAAGGGCCTGAGCCGCAACGGACCAAAGGGTCACCCATTGAAAAATCCAGGCTAAAAGAATCCGGCCTCGGACCTTGAACGAAAAAATGCTGCGAAATTCAGTCACCTTGAGAGATCTCCCGATCTCTCAAGCTAGCACTCTTAAAAATAAATTTCGATAAAACGACGAAAAATACTAAGTGGTTAAGACCTTTGTCTGGAGCTTATCCCTTGCCGTATTCTTATTTTGAAGTGGCTCCCCATGTCGCTCGGTACTCCATTAGAAATTCAAAGTGATCAGAGAGAGGTTGAGTATTCTCTTTTGAAACCTCGGCCCCCAGCAAAAGTCGCAGAGCCTTCGGCTCTAAGGTCAGGCCGTTGCGGTTCCCGGTGGTCCAAAATTGGCGATCGTTAGAGTTGGAGTAGAGATTGTTTTCGTCAGCATCGCCGGTGTACTCCTTTTCGCAACTGGCCGACTCCGAACAGAATTGACCCGCATCCAGGAGTGGCAAACCCAACCCGGTCATACGATCGCGGAAATGGTGGTAACTTTGATGTTTGGGTTTAAAGTTGAAATCTCCAGACCAAATCACCGGCAAGTTTTGATACGGAGTTTGCGGCATGAATCGATCAGCAATTTGGTCGACTTGATTTTCGCGGGCTTTATCGAGCTCCGTTTGGGCAACGAGGTGAGTTCCGTAAATCAGAATGTCCGTAGGGAACTCCTGTACTTTCGCGCGAATGGCAAAAACACCTTTGTTGGCCAGCCCCTCAATTCCACGATTGAAGCGAGCAGCCCAACCCTTGTCTAAACCTGCGATTTTATCATAGTTCATTCCCCAAGTGGCTTGAATGGGATGTTGGCTCAGAATCACAACGCCGCTGTTATAAAGTTTTCCATCCTTACCATCCCCATCCAGGCGATAGGGATATTTTATTTTCGCCACGTAGCTTTTCGCCAATACCGAAAACACCTCATTGAGCACTAAAAAATCTGGAGCCGTGTTGTTCTCAAGTTGTTTGTTAAAATGATTAGTGATCCGTTCAAAGCGTTGATCGCCACCCCACCCGGTCACTTTGTTGAGGACCGGATTTAATCCCCGAATATTGAAATTCGCTACTCGCAACATTCTTTCACCACCAAAACTCGATGGCGAAACCAAAAAAATTCCCAGCAAAAGTCCAAATAAATTCAACGGAACCCGCGAACCCACATTTGTGTTCATATCATCTCCATCTTCAACAAAGGCAACTTTAGGATAGTTAGATAGGTGCAAGACTAAGACCCAAGTGAAGTGCGCAATTCCCGCTCCCCACCGCCTCGAGAAACAAAACCTGATCGCACTCTAGTCACTTTTTACGGAAATCAGACTCACAAAAATACGGAGAACTTCAGGTCCCCCAGCTTTCTGCTGGCACAGGCTCTGCATTCACCTCAAACATCGGTGAACTTCGCTTCTAAAACGACTGCGAAGGTTCTCAGCGGGAGTGGGGCCGGCCAAGTATTGGTCGCTACTGAAATATTTTTAAGGGGCATCCATATGATCCATCATTTATTCAATCTTTTTCTGGCGGCGCTGACTGCCATCGCTCTTATTGCTTGCGGTGGTGGCGGAGATTCAAAAACAAATGTGGCACCAGTCGAGCCACACTTCCAATTGGCGGCGGAAGATCTCGCGAGTTTAGAGTCTGTCGGTTGTGCCGTGACGGAAACCGACTTTGTGGAATGCAAGGAATTATCCAAACTTTCGGTAACACCGGTGGCTGAAGAAAATGTTTTACTGCAGTTGACCGAGAGAAAAGAGGCGATCTCCCGACGGAAAGAGGTTCTCAGCTCCGTTTTGAAAACTCTGGAAGATCGCGAAAAAACAGAGGCGCTGGGTGGATTTGCTAAAATATCCATCCTGAGTTTGCAATCTTCGTTAAATATGAACATTTCGACTGGCATTACAGACATAGTTAAAATAGAAATCCAGATTCAATTGGAACAAAACTTTCAGGCGGTTACCGGCTATGTCTGCCTTGCGGCTTATGGACAGGGCTCTGCAGCTATTTCGCTCTCCCAATTCGGAACCATTCCCGAATCAGATTCTGAGGTCGAAGTTTTACCTCTGAATTCGAATGCACCGACAGATTTCCAGTCAGCGATGAAGTTGAAAAAAAATGGAGAATTGACTTGGCTTGCAACAGACCAAAAAATCGAAAATAAAAAAAACTTTTCGTTGTTGATTCGTACAACGGGAGAATTTATCGCTACGGTTGCCTCGACCACTCCCTTTTCAGCTTCGTGCCTCAAGCAGCGGATTGGCTTACAAGGTCTGACAGTGCTCAGCGACCGACCGTCTTTAAAAGACAAACTCGTCAAGTGCCATGTTGAGCACAGCTATCCAAGCGTCCAAGATTCTTCGATCAGCAAAACGATTGGCCACAATCATGATTTTACATTTCGACCGACCAAAGAGGAGCAAGTGGTCGATTTCGGCGAGTGGCTGATCGCAGCTACAGGTTTGCCCCAGCCCACCTTCCTTCCTTCTTTAAATCACTCGATTCGTCTGGAAAGTCGACCTCCAGGGCAAATGGCCTTCGTGAT
>CALCCV010000127.1 GCA_937900305.1 uncultured Pseudobdellovibrionaceae bacterium
CGATTCACGAAGATCACCCTGCACTCGAATCGTCGAATTGATCGCGCTTGACGAATATCGTTTTTGCGGAGTCGTTACCGAAGGCTTAAGTGGCGGACCGCTTTTGCAACGTCGGGAAAATGGTCGGACTGTCGTACGCGGAATCGTCAAGCAATACGATATGATTTACGGATATTCCTATGCAGTAAGTGATCGTATTCTATCTCGCCTTTTGAAACGTCATCTTTCGAGTACAAAGAAAAACATTAAAGAAGTCTCTGAGTTTTCGTTTAAAGTAATTCCTGTGAGCGAGCGCCAAGGAAACACTCTGCCACTGGTCAAAATCTCTATCTCTGGCGGGCAGATCGTCGAAGAAGAACCCATGACTCGAATGTTCAGCGGTTTGTTTCGCGGAGATGCCGGTCGTCCGCGGTTGCGTGGAGACGGTGGCTCTACGAACAGCGCAAAAACTCATCCGTCACACCCTCTCGGTGAAAACCAAGCGGGGGCACTCAAAATCAATGGAACGCAGATTCAGGCCATTGAAGTGGAGGTCCCAGGATGTGATTTGGCAGATCCAGTTTGCAGTAGCTTTAGTCTCAACAAACCGCGAAAGTACTATTTTTCTCCAGAAATGAATTCGCTCAGGGCAGCCCAAAATCTCTTGCTCGCTAACCCAACTCAAACTCAAGTCAACAATCTGAAAGACGTTAACTGGGTCTCATTGTTCGAGAACAAACTGCAACGTTCGTGGCCTTATTTAGAACGACGTCTTTTCCCAGAAAACCTCCTAAGCGATGAAACGACAACTTTATTTTCTAAGGGCGAAACCCGAGTGATTCTAAATCGTCGTCGCCAGACCCTTCGGGTGATCATTCAGGACGTTTTCTATTTTAATGCAGAATCAGATTATCAGATTCTTTCGAACAAACCCGTGCCCGATCGAACCGAAAGTCTTGATATTGAAATTCCAATGCAAAATCTCGAACCCGTGCAGTCCGTGCGAGCTGCTAGCGGTCACGAATTCTTCTTGGACCTGCGGGAGCTGGTTTTCGACCTTCCTGAATTTATTGCGTTCACAGCAACTGCCTCTCGGAGCTCAGAGGACCAACTCAGAAACAGTTTAGCGCAAGCAATTTCCCCATACTGGTATTTTCCAGACTCAACGTCTCCCTCTTCAAGCTTCAGATTTGCAGTCATAGATCCAGAAAGCCGATTCATGCTGTCATTCCCGATAACAGCAGCCAATCCGTCTCGCTAGATTTAAGGAGTCTCATGAAATTTGCCAAACCCCGATTGGAATTGATCGCAATCTCTTAGTCTAATCTTCTTTGTTTCCATCTGCATAATTTCCTCAAGAAAGTGTAACAACTTGTCCTGCTATGCAGTTGAAATGTGCGGAAGATGGGGCAAAGCTCTTCACGGATTTTGTCACGAGCTTCACTGCTGGTGGCAATAGTGACGGCAACATTGAATTTCTTTTCGGCGGGTAAACGCAAGCAGTGATCGGTTGATACAATTTTCATCAACGCCTGGAAGGCGGGGTTTAGAGTCGAATCTCCCGGCAGATGGAGGTGAAAAATAGAAATGTCGTACTTGACCTGAAAGCAAAGCCGAGTATTGTGCGAATGTCGCTCGCTTAGAGCGATAAATTTTTTCAGGGGAGCTGCACCTTCTTGTGGCTGAGAGGCTCGAATCTTATGGTCGAGCGACCCTTTAACTTGATCCAGGTAATGCTGGCGAAAGGAGTGGGACGATGGCTTCCCAACGTGCGTCTATTTCTGCTCGACATCTGTTTGAGCTCTTACTTGAAATTCGCGAAACAAAACCTCTGGTGCTTAATGTCACGAACTTTGTTGCGATGAACTTTACGGCCAATTCTCTGTTGGCGCTCGGCGCTTCTCCAGTGATGGCCCATTCGCAAGATGAAATTAAGGAAATGGTATCAAAAGCAAACTCGCTTGTCGTGAACATCGGCACTTTAGATTTGTCTTGGATCTCAAACATGAAGTTTGCAATCCACGCGGCAAAGGAAGTCGCTTGTCCTCTTGTGGTTGATCCCGTTGGTGCAGGTGCGACTTCGTTTAGAACAAAGACCGCTCAAGAGCTTGCGCGATTGGGCGCATCAGTGATTCGGGGAAATGCATCCGAAATCCTAGCGATGAACGGGTTGGAAGCGCGCACAAGGGGCGTAGATAGCGATCTGTCATCGCAGGCGGGTCTGCAGTCGGCTCGGGATCTTGCAGAATTCTTTCATTGCGTGGTTTGTGTCAGCGGCGAAACAGATGTTATTATCGAAAAGGATCGCGCTGTATTTTTAAACAATGGCCATCCGTTAATGGCTCGTGTGACCGCAATGGGATGTGCTGCCAGTGCACTCATCGGTGCTTACTTGGCAGTCGAAAAAAATATGTATCTAGCGACCCAAGCCGCGATGGGAACCATGGCCGTTGCGGGTGAGATCGCTGCGACAATGGCACGAGGACCAGGTACTTTTCAGATTCAGTTTTTAGACGCACTTTATTCGCTAAAATTCGAGGACTTTGAAGAGCGGTTGCGATTTGAGTCCGATATATGAATGACGCCAAAAGAAGCCTATTGGATTTGCGACTTTACCTAGTATTGGACCCAACTTTTTTGTTGAGAAACGATTTTGAGCGAACACTTACAGATGCGGTGAAAGGCGGAGTGACGATCGTTCAAATTAGAGAAAAGAACTGCTCTGATGAAGAGTTCGCGCAATTGGCGTTTAAAGCGTCTCGAATTTTGCGCGAACTAAATATTCCTTTGATTATCAACGACCGAGTCGATGTTGCAATGAAAGTTGAAGCGCAAGGTGTGCACCTGGGGCAGTCGGATATTCATTGGTCCTACGCAAGAAAGCTCCTCGGAGAAAACGCAATCATTGGTCTGTCAGTGGAAAATCTGGGACAAGCCCGACAAGCAAAAAATGCGGGTATTGATTACCTGGGAGTCAGTGCCGTTTTCCCCACCGCTACAAAAAAAGACCTTGCGCATGTATGGGGACTTGAGGGTGTGAAACTTCTTCGCTCCGAAACTTGTCTTCCTCTAGTAGGGATTGGAGGAATTGACAAATCAAACATTCAAAGTGTGATTGATGCCGGCGCTGATGGGAGTGCAGTCGTGAAATCGATTTGCTCTTCATCTCAGCCCTTCAAATCCTCTCGACAATTGCGCCAACTCATAGAGCAGGCGGCATTCAAGCGAAGCGGAGTCAACAAATGAAAACTTACATTCGGACTCTTACAATTGCAGGCTCTGATTCTGGCGGTGGAGCTGGTATTCAAGCAGATCTTAAAACATTCGCGGCGTTGGGTACCTACGGTATGACCGTGATCACGGCGCTCACCGCGCAAAATACGAGAGAAGTTCGGTCAATCGCAGCTCTCTCTCCCGCATTCGTTGGTGACCAGATCGATGTGATCTGCGAAGACATCGGAGTTGACGGCGTAAAAATCGGGATGCTGTTCGAAGCAAAAATTATTGAAGTCGTGGCTAGTCGCTTAAAACATCATAAAATCAAAAAAATCATCCTCGACCCTGTCATGGTTGCAAAAAGCGGCAGTGTGCTTCTGAAGACTGATGCCATCGATGCTTTGAAAGGGCTCTTACTTCCTTTGATCGAAATCTTCACCCCTAACATCAAAGAGGCAGAAATTCTTTTAAATCGCTCAATTAAAACTGCAGCGGATGCAAAGCAAGCAGCGGTAGAGCTTCGCGCATTTGGTGCTCAATCCGTACTAGTGGTGGTCATTTCGAAGAGTCTCCAGAGGCCGTAGATGAATTGTATTCTTCCAGCGGGCTGCAGTCTTTTTCTGCTTCGAGAATAGCCACACAAAATACCCACGGCACAGGTTGCACCCTTTCTGCTGCTATTTGCGCTTACCGTGCGAAGGGCGTCCCAATCGAGAGGGCCATTGGACTCGCTAAGGATTATTTGACCCACGCTATAGCTGAAGGCGCAAGTTTCAAATTGGGCCAAGGTCACGGACCTGTCTATCATGCTTGCTTAAACCTAAACTCCGGAGAGTTTCATAATTGAAAAGAAAAACGGATCACTCCTCAAGGTGCAAGGGCAACCTTCATTAGCTCGTTTATCGAAAACTGCGAAGACATCTATTGCGTTTCCCAATTGGTGAATCACGCAGACGTAAGCACAACCCAGAGATACAATAAACGGACTCGTAGCCATCGCAGGAACCCCGTATTCGATCTATATTTCTTTTGAGGTTCTCAGCCCTGGTCGATGGTGAGTCGGTCAGGTTTTTTTTGCTGGGTACCAAATAAGTGAAACGGTGGCCCTTACTTCCGAGGTGGGCAGGGTCTGGGATTTTTGTGGTTCTTTTGCGCTGAGTCTGGCTTTCAGAAGGGCGAAATGGACATTGATCAGTCTCTCAATTACTAATTGCTAATGCACCTTC
>CALCCV010000128.1 GCA_937900305.1 uncultured Pseudobdellovibrionaceae bacterium
GAAAAACGGCGTAAAAATCTTCATGAATCTAACTCCTCACTTCAAGCCGTCAATGGCGAAGTGAGACTAGACTCTCTCTAGCCGAGCGTACTTGACAACAAATTTTTTCACCGTCTTGTCGTGAAAAACGACACTGACCTTTTGCTGTTCTCCAGAACCTTCGGTTTCAAAAATAGATCCCACACCAAAAGTGGGATGACGCACATTCATTCCACGACTCAGAGCTTTTAGCGCTGCGGCACCGCCGCCAAAATCATCTTCGGGAAATTCTTGCGATTCGAAATCTCGATCGCGGCTACCGAATGGCTTGGTGGAAAACCCGCCCGTCGCCCTGGCATCAACAAAACCAGTTTGGTAGCGATTGTGAAACTGCGATTTTTGCATCGCCGTGGAAAACTCTGTGAGCTCTGCCGGAATTTCTTTTAAAAACCTCGACGGAGGATTGAAGTGATCTTGTCCCCACAGTTTCCGCATTCGAGTGTACGTCATCGTCAATTGAACTTTTGCGCGCGTAATCCCGACATAGGCCAACCGCCGCTCTTCTTCGATTTCAGCCTCATCCAACGCCGAACCCTGACGTGCTGAAGGAAACAGATTCTCTTCCAGGCCGACGATAAAGACATACGGATATTCCAAACCCTTTGACAAGTGCAGAGTCATCAACGTCACCGTCTGTTGATTTTCTTTCATTGAATCGAGATCAGAGACCAACGCCATTTCCTCGAGAAATGAGCTCAAGTCAGCTTCATCACCACGCTCTTTTTGAAACTGCGCAATCGCATTTGCCAACTCTTCTAAGTTGTCAATGCGACTCAATGACTCTTCACTGCCCTCGTGGCGAAGCGAAACGAGATATTCGGTGTCCTCGAGCAAATCTTGATAAAACCCCAAGACCGGTAGTTCGACAGCTTTTTCAGAAAGTTTTTGAATCAAGTCCAAAAACTTACGCAGCTTGCCAGTCGTCCCAGGATTAAACTCCCTCGTATCAACAGCCAACTTCGCAGTCGCCAGCAGTGAAAGTTTCTTTTCGCGAGCGAGGTCTTCCAACCGCTCGACGGTGGTTTTACCAATTCCGCGAGTGGGAGTGTTGATGATTCGTTTCAAAGCCACATCGTCAGCAGGATTGTAGACGAACTTCATGTAAGAAATCACATCCTTCACTTCCATACGGTCATAGAAGCGAACGCCTCCGACAATTTTATAGGGGATACTCAGCGTGCGTAGCTGATCTTCGATCAATCTCGATTGAGCATTGGTTCGATAAAATATCGCAAGGTCGGCACAAGAGATGTCACCCTGATCCAAATACTGCTTCAACCTCCGGCCCACGTAGCGAGCTTCATCCAGATCAGAACTTTCTTCGCGGATGATCAACGGCAATCCCGCTGGATTTGAAGTAAAGAGAGTTTTATCTTTGCGTTGGCTGTTATTAGCTATCACTGATGACGCCGCCAAAACAATGTTACCCGATGATCGATAATTCTCTTCAAGCTTTATGATTTTTGCATTTGGAAAATCTTTTTCAAAATTCAGAATGTTTGAAATGTCCGCGCCCCGCCAGCTATAAATCGACTGATCTTCGTCGCCAACTACACAGAGATTGTGGTGGGACCCACTCAACTGCCGCACCAATCGATATTGAATGTGATTGGTGTCTTGATACTCATCGACCATGACGAACTTAAATCGAGTCTGATACAAGCCGAGAATGTCAGGGTAGAGCTGAAACAACTCATAAGTTTTCATCAGTAAATCATCAAAATCGAATGCGTTGGCTCGCTTCAACATCTCTTGGTAAAGCGCATAGAAATCCAGCGTCTTTTCATCCCAGCGGTAAACGTTATTTTTGCGAACATCATCTGGTGTCCAACCCATCATCTTTGCTGATGACACTCGGTGGACAAATGTTTTGGCTGGCGTCAACTTTTCATTCAACTGAAGGGCCTGCGCCACTTTTTTAGCATGACTCAACTGATCGGCGGCATCGTAAATTGTGAAATTCGCTTTGTACTCCAGTGCTTCTGCATAAGAACGCAAAACCCTCACGCCGAAATTGTGAAAAGTCCCAATCCAAAGACGCTCGCGCACTGGCACATTGGCTTCATAGAGCAATTTGTAAATTCGCTCTTCCATTTCTTTCGCGGCTTTGTTCGTGAACGTCACGCACAGAATCTCAGGAGCGGATGCGAGCCCCTGCTCAATGATTTCAGCAGCCCGATGGGTGAGCGCCCGAGTTTTGCCAGAGCCCGCCCCAGCCAAGATAAGAACCGGTCCCAGCAAATGATCGACCGCTTCTCGTTGTCGACTGTTTAGACAGTCATGAATATGTTTCTCCATAAACTTCTCATCCCATGCTTTTTCCGCAAAATCATTGAGAATTTGGGTCAAAACCCTTAGCTTATAACGCGTACCAATGGGCCTTCTCAAGCCCATTCACTCCCTCAGGAGATTGGATTTGAGCGAATGTTGAAGAGATCGCATCTAGCCCTTCACTGGCTGACGAGTGTCCGAAAGGCGAACAGCGCCCTTGCGCTGACTCTTGGAGCTGCAGCAATTGGTTCTCTGTGGGGCTGCAATTTTTATGAAAATCGCCTGAACAATCCCGACAAAGAAATTACGATTCGCCTCCCATGGCAGCAAGCGGACGGCCATATTCAGATGCAAAACATCCAGGTCCAGGGCCTCAACTCACTGGCCAAGATGGATGGCAGTTTCGCAAAATTTTATGTGCATCCCACAAATCGCGGCAACTCTGTTGATGGCCGCGACCCTTCGTTGTCGTTTGTAAAAATGCAGGGCGGATATTATTTGCCGAAAAACACCTTTAGTTTGGAACTCGCCTCGGTCTATGCGCATCTTGAACAACTGGGCCACGTAGATGCAAGTCTGGTCACGGACTCGGGACTTTCGCTGTACGACCTAAACTCTTGGCCAATGAAGGTGGGAGTGCGAACTCTTTTTCCGAATCCTGCCGACGACAATCCGGCCTTTTATAGCTCTACATTTGATACCATGTTTTTTCAAAGCTACACGCGATCAGAATTGCCACTGCAGGTGAATGGCGGCGTCATTGCCCACGAACACTTCCACTCGCTCTTTCAAAGAGTGGTCTTAGATCCACTGGCGGCCCAGCAAAGTGCCGAAACCCCGACTGGTTTGGCCCTGCCGCCCACTAAATTTTCAGACTTCATATTTGAATCTGAGCTTTTTAAATCTCTGCGCTTTAAAAAACAAAATACTTCAGCTCCCATTGCCGAAGAAAATGATCCTAATGTGGCACAGCCTTACTTAGAAAGAGGCTTCAATGAAGGTCTCGCCGACGTTTGGGGCTGGCTCTACACAAAAGATCCCGACTTCGTGGGAAGATCTATTTCAGGGGTATTGGGAGTTCGCAGCTTAACACTGAACCGCGCCGCTCTTTTTTCTATGCAAAGCTTTGTTCATCACGTCGAAACTCTGATAAAAGTCAGCGAAGCTGAGCCATTTCGTCTTTCCTACGAATTGGGCACCCAAAACGCTGGCTTTATTCGGGCTTTTTTAATGGCTGGATTGATGAACTCGGAGGCCACCGAAAATCTCAATCTCGAAAAAGTTCTCGAGTCCGTCGACTATCACCTCACCGCTGAAAAGCAATTGGCCGTCCGAGAATCCATTGTCAAAGCGATGGAAGTTTTGCGAGATCAATACCTGGCGGTCGGCAAAAGTGCTGATACCACTTCTCTTGTCAGAGCCTTCGTAAAACTGACACCAAAAATGAATCAGCTTCAGTGTTTTGTCGCTCGCGATTTTCTCCACGAAGCTGTGTCTGGGGAGATTTCCTGCGTGAGCGAAGCCGAAGCCGGAGTATTTAGCATCAACGAAAAAAGTTCAGCAGCCGCTTCGGGAGAAGGCACATGAAAATGAAAACCTTCACTTGCATTGTCGCGTGTGCTTTCGCATCCGCACTCATTTCTGAGCCCAGCTTCGCTCAACCTTCGACGGTGGCCACGATAAAAGCTGCGCCGAAGGGCAAGGGCCTTCGACTCAACAGCTGGCGTTTAACACTGGGCCTTGGCGCCACTCAGCAGCTCGAACAGACTGACACTTCTGAACAGCTCGTTGTCTCCAACTCTTTGGTTCTCCTGTCAGTGGGCAAATCGCGCTTGGATTTTGACTTCATGTACTCACGATCACAGGCTGATTCGAATGTTGGATTCTTAAAAACCGAGTCCCGCACTCAAAATTTTGAATTGATGGGTCGCTATGCCCTAACGACTTTTAAAATCGATGCGTTAAAATTGGCTCCTTACCTGGGAGCGTCGCTGTTGTTTCAGCAGACAGAAATTCAAACAACAACACCCTATGAATCCGAAAATGGTGGCACGGGAGGATTTAAACAGATCGGAAGAGCGTCGTGTAGGGAAAGAGTGTCTTCGCCTGTGTA
>CALCCV010000129.1 GCA_937900305.1 uncultured Pseudobdellovibrionaceae bacterium
ATCGAAAAATTTTTGAATCTCGCAAGCTCGAACTGACCTGCATTGGACTGAGCGAAGGAAAATCACTTTCCCCGCAAGTCATCGAGCTTTGTGCGAAAACTGGAAAAACCACAACCGTTGCAAAGCGGGATCTGAAAATGGATTGCCTCCGCCACTTCGAAGCGTCGAGGTCAACCTACTCTTTGGCTGGATTGGAATATTGCGTGACCGGTGAATACCAAGAATTTAGCCAGATGAGAGATTGCTTCAACACTTTGCGAGACCGCGCGCTCCCTTTGCATCAGGTGCAGGATTGCACCAATCGGTCTCGCAAAACTCCGCGCGACAGTGTTCGCGATGTTTTCAAAAATTGCGTTGAAGAAGAAGTGGCTCGAGCGTCAATGCTAGCCACACCGATTGTCGTCCAACCGGCGCCTTCGCTCATTAGCGCGCCTGCCGGCGGAAAAAGAACTCCTGCCAACGGAGACTTAGATTTCTAAAAAATCTAAAAAAATGTCACAACCAAAATCAAAATGAAAATTAGCTAAAATTTTCGCCAAAGCGCCAAAGATTGCTAACAAGATTGTTTTGACCTGACCGAAGGTCTGGCTAAGATCAAGGTTTTCTGTTCCGTAATGTCTTTCATAAACAAAAGTTTGCGTAATATGAAAGAAGTTTTCATTTCTTTTGGATTGACCTCGATTTCGGTCCTGCTAGACTTTTGGAAACGCCAACAAAGGATTTTTCCAAAACAACAAAGATGAAATCAGATGACCGAAGAGAAGCCAAGGGGGGCTTCAAATCTGAAATTGTTTTTGGGAACAGAAGTGAGCTGAGGGTCAGCCCATGAAAGTTCAAGGTGAGGAAGGTTCAGCAAAAGTTGGTAACACTCATGGAGGGGTAAACCATGTTCAAGATTTCAGGAATCCTAGTTGGATTCTCACTGTTGTTCGCACAAAACTCATCAGATGGAGTTCATCATCTCAACCTCGCACAAGCTGACCACCAGCACACGAAACTTTGTTCGGGCTTCGTTGAAGAGAACACGATGCAGATTCCGGTCGGCACTCTTCACAAATCCCTCGTGAACATTCCTTTTGCGGGTGGCCTCACTCAAGATCAATACAACCAAGTTTTGGATCGCGTGAGTGCTTTGTACACTCCGATTTTTCAACAAAAGGGTGGGGTTTTAAAAATCAATCGCCTGTGGACCAACAGCACAGTCAATGCTTCTGCTGAACGCAATGGTGGAACTTGGAACATCAATATGTACGGCGGTCTTGCACGTCACCCCGCGATCACTATGGATGGTTTTGCACTCGTAGCTTGCCACGAAATGGGTCATCACATCGGTGGAGCTCCAAAGTATCGCAGCTTCCTGAGCTGGGCCAGCAACGAAGGTCAATCAGACTATTTCGCGAATTTGAAATGTCTGCGTGAATACTTCACGCAAGACAACAACGTAGAAGTCGTGGCTGGTTTGCAAGTGGATTCATTTGCTCGCTCATCTTGCGAAGCTCAATTCTCAAATCCTGA
This sequence comes from uncultured Pseudobdellovibrionaceae bacterium, assembly GCA_937900305.1. Lineage (GTDB taxonomy): Bacteria > Bdellovibrionota > Bdellovibrionia > Bdellovibrionales > Bdellovibrionaceae > CALCCV01. The sequence continues at coordinate 1,516 of CALCCV010000129.1, forward strand.
AGAAGCTGCAATTTGCATGCGTGGTTCCGTTGCCGGAACATCGGTGTCTTACTTGTTTCAAGAATTGCGTGGCGAAACGACAGCTCCTAAGTTTGATTCACCTGACACGTCGGTCGTTCGCTCAACCAATGACAACCACCCTGCCACTCAGTGCCGCATGGACACCTACTTTGCGGGTTCACTCTGCACAGTTAGCAAAAACGTAGACGTTGATGATCGCGATCCAGCGGTTGGCAGCTGCTACCCATCTGGAATTGGTGCGCGCTCATTCTGCTGGTTTAAGCCGAATTGATTTGTTGATATTTAGACAGGTTCAATGGAGCCAAATGAAGGCCCCGATTCAATCGGGGCTTTTTTATTTTGAAAATCGATTTTTGGTACAGGTCTTTTGCACAGGTGTGAATTTATCAAATTAATTTAGGCATCTGTAAATGGTGGGCTTCGCACGCCCGCGACCCTAAAATATCTCTTCATGGCACGACTACAGTCTATGTCTTTCATTTTGTCTATTCTTCGCCAATTTGTATTGCAATAATGATCTATATTAATGAGAGAAGATTCGTCAAAAGCTCAAATTTTTTGGGATGAGCTTCCTCGAGCAATAAAGGAGATATCAAACATGTTCAGAGCAGCGATTGCCATTGCATTGCTAGTTTTGGCCGGTTGTATTCAGTCGGAAAAAAAGGCTGATACCAAAGCGGTTGATCGCAGAGTTGCTTCAGAAGAGAAGCCCGAGTTCGATCCGAATCGTTATCAGTTCAATGGTACGATTCCGGATTTCTGGCGGGAATATAAACTTCTCAATGCTGGGCTAGAAACAAAGCCTGTTTTGGGTATTGCGGCAGCTCGTGATGAAATGCTTGTCAAAAATTTATATGACACCGGAGTGGATCCAAATGGAGATTTGGATTGCAATGCTGTCATGGCAGAAAAACGGCAAGATAATTTACTCTTTCACCGAACTCCCGAAGGCACATGCTATATGTACCGCCAGAAGTTTGATAAACACCAGGCCAATCTCAGCGAACTTTTGCGAATGGGGGCAAAAGGTCAACGTTTCGGTCGAAATTCTCCGCCACCAACGGAAGATGAATTGAATGCCCGTGCTGACAGAAACAATATTGAATTCCCAAATCCCGTGGAAGTTAGCAAGACATTTTTTTCACGAACCAAGGAAGAATTTAAGCCGGTTCCGTGGGTCAATTTCCTGGCGACAGCGTGGTTGCAGGCTGAAAATCATGATTGGTTCACCCATGGAAAAAACATAAAGCCGGAGAATGCGCCAAAGGGACACGAGAGCAACGAAGCGATGATGGCGTTGTTTAAGCCATTCGATTTTGCGTTCGGTGGAAAGTCCTACACGATATTTCGAACTCAGCCTGATCGCACAAGGCTTTTGGCTCTAAGTACTGCCAAAGACAAAAAGGTCAATGCTGTAATTCCAGATCCCATTTCTGGCCAGAATTACTCAACCAATGGTGGCGCTGTTTCTGCCGAAAAGAATGAGGTTTTCGGCCAAAAATATCGCAATGGAGTTACTCACTGGTGGGATGCCTCACACATATACGGAAGTGACATTGAAACCATTGAGAAAGTGAGATCCATTCCTAAGCAAGTTGGGATGGTGGGTTTAAGTGTTAAAAGTAAGGCGAATCCCGCCAATACTTTAAACATTTATCCCTATGGAAAAATTGCGGTCGATAAGGAAAACAAAAAACTTTATTATGCTGCGGATCCAAATAACGACAATGAAGTTTTGCCAATCACTGGATTTCATGACAACTGGTGGATTGGACTCGAGATGATCCACACGACCTTTGCACTTGAGCACAATGAAGTTGCTGAGGCCTTGAGAACGCACTTTCAAAATACAAAATCTACTAAACCTCTTTACGCTTATTATGCTTCGATCGCCAAAGATCCAGTTGCAGTTTCAAATTTTTTATTTGAAAAGTCCCGTCTAATCGTTTCTGCCTTAATCGCTAAAATTCATACAGTGGAGTGGACTCCCGCATTGCTTGACAACGCGGGTTTGCGTTTAGGTATGTATATCAATTGGAATGGGGCGAAGACAGCGGTCGGGGATCCCGATTTTGAGCTCGCTCGCGGGCTGATTGCGCGATTGGGCCTAGTAAAAAAGGGCACACAGCAATTGGTGAGTGGGCTTGTTGGACCGAATACTTTGAATCTATTTAATGTCCCATTCACACTTACAGAAGAATTTGTGTCAGTTTATCGAATGCATTCATTGCTCGCAGATGAAATTAACGTGTTAGATCACAGACAAAATGACGATAAAATCAGGACTGCAAATGTCGAAGTGAATGATACCCGAGACACTAAATCTTCGGAAATGCTTGAGAAGAACTCTTCAACCGATTGGATGTTCTCGTTTGGCCGAGCAAAAGCAGGTCAGATGACCCTTCATAATTATCCGACGTTCATGCAGGATATTGAAATCCGGCGAAATCTGCTCAATCAGAAATTGAGTGATGAAAAATTGATTATGAATATGGGTGCCACTGACATCATGAGGGATCGTGAGCGCCAGGTGCCTCGCTACAATGCCTTTCGCCGAATGTTGGGGCTGCGTCCTTTGAGTCCTGGAAAGTTTGTTGAACTTTTCATCACGTCAAAAGTAGCTTATGAACCTGAGACGGATGGGCAAAGCGAAGAATATAAGAATGCAATTGCGAAAATTCGCAACAAGCTTGCAGAAAATCACAAAGCAATTCCTGTTATCGAACGTGATTTGGAAAAAGTTCCGGGACTGGGAACTTACGCTAAGCGGGTAACAACAAAAGTTCTCAGCTCGGCGGCAAAAGGCCTCAAAGGTGCGGTTGGCTTTGCGAAGAGAAAACTTCATCGGGAAAACGCCGTCGAAGAGGTGAAAGCGGAAGTCAATGCGCCGCCTCCGGGCCCACCTCCAACCTTGGCCACCGAAGATGAATTTTATCAGATCTATTACAGCCTTTCTGTCGAGGATCAAGAAGCTCTTTTAACTGATCAGGAAAAGTCAGATATTAAGGCTATGGAAAGAATTTATGAGGGCGACGTCGAAAAACTCGACTTACTTGTAGGGACGTTGGCAGAAGAAGATCGCTATGATTCTTTCGGTTTTGGTAATACTCCATTTTATATATTTGCCTTGATGGCATCTCGAAGACTTATGACAGACCCGTTCCTGAGTGATCTCTACACCGAAGATATTTATTCATCAGTGGGGTTGAATTGGGTGGAGTCGAATACCATGTTAGATGTCCTTGCTAGAAACTTCCCTGGTCTAGGCAAAAAGGTTTGTAAGGGGAATATTTGTGATTACACAGGTCACTTTTCTCAAGTTAAAAATGCCTTTCATCCATGGAATCCTGAAAACGTAGCTACCGCTCCGGAGTAGGGGATAGACTTTCAGTAATCTAAAAGGGGAGCATCGGCTGCCCTTTTTTAACTCTTGAGATAACCCAGTTTAATAGACCGATAGGTCAGGTGCG